>NZ_JBHXBO010000084.1:0-16790 GCF_042726775.1 Oerskovia sp. NPDC060287 | reverse complement strand
GCCACCACCATTGTGGTGGCTGCGCAGAAACACGTCTCCCCCCTGGTGACACCACATCCCGTCTACGCGGTGCGCTGCCGGCGTCGCAAGGCAAGCACCGTGTCGCGCGGCCGGCACCCGCAGCCGGCGAGTGCGGCCAGCACCGCGGCTCCGGTGGGCCAGCCGACGCCCGTCACAGCCCCGCGATCAGCTCCAGCACCGCGGCCAGGACCTCGTCGAACTCGCGCTCGGGCTGGAACACGAGCCACTCGAGCCCCGCGACGAGCGTCGCCCCGAACACCGAGGCCGCGAGCAGCGACACGTCCGCCCCGGGCCGCTCCTCGCGCAGCGCCGCGGCGTAGAACTCGATGACGCGTGCGCGGATGTGCCCCACGGTCTCCTGCCACTCGCGCCCGACCCGGAAGACCTCGGCCGCGAGGAGCTTCGCGAAGTCCGGGTGGGCGCGGATCTGCTCGAGCAGCGACGCGATGAGCGCCGCGAGCGCGGCCTTGCCGTGCAGGTCGGCGCGGGCCGACTCGAGCGTGAGGGTCAGTCGTTCGAGGCCGCCCGCGAGCGCCGCCTCGAACACGTCGGACTTGGACCCGAAGTTGTAGTAGACGCTGCCCTTGGCCACGCCCGCCGCGGACGCGATGTCGTCGACGGACGTGGCCGTGAAGCCCTGGTCGGCGATGAGGCTCACGGCCGCGTCGATGATCTGCTGCCGGGTCCCGGCGCGACGGGCCGCGAAGGCCTGCTCGCGCCGGGTCCCCGTCGGGGCGCCGGACTCCGCGGTGGCGCCCGGCTCAAGGGGCCCGACGGCGTCGCGTCCGTCCGCCGTCGGGTCCGCCTTGGTCGTCGTCATCGTTCGTCCAGCCTCTTCGTCGTCAGATCTCGAGCGCCGGGTGCAGGCGATCGAGGGTCCAGGTGCGCATGCGCCCCGCCCGCCAGGCGCTGATCGCCAGCGACGCTAGCAGCAGCACGCCGAGGTAGACCACCGCGAACCAGAGCCGTCCGTCGACCCCGCCCGTGATCGTCTGGCGCAGCCCGTCCACGGCGTAGCTCATGGGCAGCAGCGGGTGGATGGCCTGGAAGAACGCGGGCGTGGTCTGCACCGGGTAGGTGCCGCCCGAGGACGCGAGCTGGAGCATGAGCAGCGCCAGGATCGCGACCTTGCCCGCAGCCGGGCCGAGCAGCGCCATGAGGGCCTGCTGGAGCGCGAGGAACGTCGCGGCGATCAGGGTCGTGAACGCGAGCGTCCCGAGCGCGTGGGTCATGTCGAGCCCCACGCCCCAGTGGATGACCGCGAGCATCACGGCGACCTGGGCGAACCCGATGCACAGCGCGGGCAGGAACCCGGCGAGCGTGGCGCGCAGGCCCGAGGCCGGCGTCGCGAGGGCCCGCGAGGGCAGCGGACGCATGAGCAGCCACGTGATGAGCGCGCCCACGAACAGGGCGAGCGGGATGAAGAACGGCGCGAAGCCCTCGCCGAAGCCCTCGGCCTCGGCCAGGTCGGTGTCCGCGACGGTCACGGGGGCCGCGATGACCTCGGCGCGCTGCTCGCGCAGGGCCGTGCCGTCGTCGGGGATGGCCTCGGAGCCCTCGGCGAGCTTGTCGGTCAGGGTCTGCGCGCCCTCAGTGAGCTGGGCGCCGCCGTCGGCGACCTGCGTCGCGCCGTCGGCCAGGGTGCGGGTGCCCTCGGCGAGCGCGCCTGCCCCGGTCGCGGCGGACTGCGCACCGGTCGCGAGCTGCTGGGCGCCCGAGTACAGGGACGAGGTGCCGGCCGCGAGCGTGCCCGCACCGGACGCGAGCGACGCGTTCCCCGCCGCGAGGTCGGAGGCACCGCCGCGCAGGGTCGAGAGACCGCTGCTCAGGTTCGCGGCACCGGCGGCCACGCCGTCGACGCCGTCCCGGACGGTCTGCGCGCCCGAGCCCGGGTGGAGCTGCGCGTCGATCTGCGCAGCGCCGGCCGAGGCCGCCTTGATGCCCGTGGAGAGTGCGGGCAGCCCTGCGGCGACCTGCTGCGAGCCGTCCGCCAGAGCCCGGAGTCCGGCCGCGCTCTGCGCGAGCTCGGCGTCCGAGGGCAGCTGGCCGAGAGCCTGCTTGTTCGCGGCAGCGAGCGCCTGGGCCTGGGGGTCGGTCGAGGCGCCGAGCACCGCGGCGTTCTGCTGGAGCAGCGCGCGGAGCGTCGGGACGCTCCCCGCGAGCGAGGTGACCTGTCCCTGGACCTGCGTGACGCCGTCGGCCACCTGCTGGGCGCCCGCGGCGGCCTTGTCCGCCCCGGCCACGAGGCCCGTCGGGGCCGTGAAGCCGGTGGCGAGCTGGTGCGCGCCGTCGGCGAGCTGGACCATGCCCGACTGCGTCGTGGCCGCGCCGGCCGCTAGGGCCGACGCACCGTCGGCCGCGGACGAAGCGCCTGCGGCGAGCTTCGAGGCTCCGGCGCTCGCGGAGGACGCACCCTGCGACAGGGCGCCGGCGCCGTTCGCGAGCTTGCCCGCACCGGTCACGGCGCTGCCCGCACCGTCGGCGAGCTGGTCGATCCCCGACGCGAGCGTGCCCGCGCCGTCGGCTGCGGTCGTGGCGCCGTCGGCGACCTGCGTCGCACCGTCGGTCAGCTGGCCGCTCGCCGTGGTGAGCGTGAGCGACCCGTCGGAGGCCTGCGCGAACCCGTCACGCGCGCTGCCGAGGCCCACGAGGACCTTGTCGACGGCCTGCGCACCGATCTCCTCGCGCACCGCGCCCTGGACCTGCGTCATGGCGCTGCGTCCCAGGGTCGTCGCGAGGAACGAGTTCGCGTCGTTGTACGTGACCATGAGCTGAGCGGCCTGCGGGTCGTCGCCCGCGGCGCTCGCGATGCCCTCGGAGAAGCCCTCGGGGATGGTCAGCGCGAAGTAGTAGGTGCCGTCCTTGACGCCCTTCTCGGCCGTCGTGGCGTCGACCTGGGCCCACTCGAGGTCGCCCGAGTCGACGAGCTTGGTCGTGACGTCCTCGCCCGCGTTCAGCGTCTCGTCGCCGTCCTCGGACGCGATCGTGGTGCCCGTGTCGGCGTTGACGATCGCGACGGGCAGCTTGTCGAGGTTGCCGGTCGGGTCCCAGAAGGCCCACAGGTACATCGCCCCGTAGAGCAGGGGCACGAAGATCATCGCGCCCACGGCGAGCTTGGGCAGGAGGCCGCGGCGGAACCGCCGCAGCTCCGTACCGGTGGAGGTCCAAGACATCACGAGAGGTGTTTCCGTTCTGTACGTGCGAAGGAGGGGCCCGACGCCGGAGCGTGGGCGGGGCGACGACCGTCGCCCGGGAGGGGTGGGGGTCAGGCCGCGACGAGCTGCGGGCCGGTCGCGAGCCGCACGACGTGCGGGGCACGGCCCCAGCGCATCGCGTCGACCTCGCCTGCGGAGGCGACCGAGCCGACGACGGTCACGCCCGTGGCCGCGATCGCCTCGAGGCGCTCCCAGACGATCTGGCGGCGTGCCGAGTCGTGGACCTGGTCGAGGTCGTCGACCACGAGCAGCTCGGGGCCCTGGGCCATGGCGATCGCGATGCGCAGGAGCATCGCGTCGACCTCGTCGAGGTCCCAGACCATCGAGTCGAGCGCGGGCAGCTCGCGCGGGCCGAACACGGGGCGGGCAACGCGCTCGTAGACCTCCTGGGTGGCCTTGGGCGTCCGGCGGTACCAGGGCGCGAGCCAGGTGAGGCGTTCGCGCACCGAGTCGCCGACCGTGACGGCGTCGTCGAGCTCGTCGATCCCGTGGAAGCCCGCGATCGCCGCGCGACGCTGGACCGCGGTGCGGCGCGCACGACGGCCCGTGAGGCTCTCGCCGAGCACGACGAGCCAGCCGTCCGGGGTGTGGTCGGGGGCCATGCGGCCCGCGAGGGTCAGGAGCAGGCTCGAGCGCCCGGCGCCCTGCGGGCCCTGGAGGACGACGACCTCACCGGCGGGGACCTCGAGGTCGACGGGTCCGTAGACGAGGCCGCGCGGGCCGTGGAGCTGGAGGTCGTAGGCGCTGATCGCGTGCGGGCTCGCGGCGGGGAGCGGCGCGCCGTCGGCGGGCTCGAAGGTCTCGGCGATCTCGCCGCCGTGCGGGCCGCGCAGCGTCATGTCGTCGGCGATGTCCGCGGCGGCGAGGCCGCCCTGCGGGAGGTGCGCGACGGCGTCGGGCACCTGGTGGTTCGTGGTGCCGGGGGCGCCGGCGGGCGTGGTCACGGTGGCCTGCACGAGGTACGTGGCCTCGTCGCTGCCGTGTCGGGCGACGGGCTGGTTCATGGGGGTTCCTCCGAAAGTTCCAGTCCGGCCACTCTTTTAGACTGACCGGTCAGTTCGAAGTTACGCGCCGAGGGGCTCGGTTGTCCACACGACGCCGGACGGAAGGACCCGTGATCCGCGTCACGGGAGCCGCCCGGACCCGCGGCCCGGCCGCTGGCGGCACCCCCGCCGATCCCTCCGCGGGGCCCCGCACAGGGCGCGGCACCGTGGCAGCGGGCCCCCGCCCGGCATACGCTCGTGCCCCGGACCACCCGGCACATCGTCGTGTCGCACCACGAGACGTATCGAGAGGCACACACAGTGAACGACGGCACCGCCGCGCAGCCCGCGCCCACCGGGGCGCACGACGCGCTCCCCCACGTCGTCGTCGTGGGCGGCGGGTTCGCCGGCCTCGCGACCGTCAAGGCGCTCGCCGGAGCCCCGGTGCGCATCACGCTGATCGACCGCCGCGTCTACAACACGTTCCAGCCGCTGCTCTACCAGGTGGCCACGGGCGGCCTGAACCCGGGCGACGTCACCTACTTCCTGCGTGCGCTGCGCCTGGGTCAGGCCAACGTGCGCGTGGTGCACGAGCACCTCGTGGGCCTCGACCCGCAGCACAAGACCCTCCGGCTCCTCAACGACGAGGAGATCCGCTACGACTACCTCGTGCTGGCCAACGGCGTCACGACCAACTTCTTCGGCACGCCCGGCGCCAAGGAGCACGCGTTCGCGATGTACTCGCGCTCGCAGGCGCTGAAGATCCGCGACACCCTGTTCGTGCGGCTCGAGAAGTCCGCAGCCACCCCGGAGACCGACGACGGGCTCCGCGTGGTCGTCGTGGGCGGCGGGTCGACGGGGGTCGAGGTCGCCGGGGCGCTCGCCGAGCTCCGTACGCAGGGGCTCGCCCCCGCGTACCCGGAGATCCACGGCGACGCGTTCAGCGTCAAGATCGTCCAGCGCGGCACCGAGCTCATCAAGCCGTTCCCCGCCAAGCTCCGCACCTACGCGGCGCGCGAGCTCCAGCGTCGTGGCGTCGACCTGCACCTGGGTGCGGGCGTCGCGAAGGTCCTGCCCGACGGCGTCGAGCTCACCGACGGCACCTTCATCCGCTCGGACCTCACGGTCTGGGCCGCGGGCGTGGCCCCGCACGAGGAGGTCTCGCGCTGGAACCTCCCGCTGGGCGACGGCGGCCGCATCCGCGTGGGCGACGACCTGCAGGTCGAGGGCTGGCCCGACCACTTCGCGGCCGGCGACATCGCGATCTCGCCCGCGGGCCTGCCCCAGCTCGCCCAGCCCGCGATCCAGTCGGGCAAGGTCGCGGGGCGCAACATCCGCGCGCTCGTCCAAGGGCGCCCGACGACGTCGCTCAGGTACCTCGACAAGGGCACCATGGCCGTCATCGGACGCCGCGCGGCCGTCGCGGACATCGCCGGGAAGCTGCGGCTGACCCGCGGCAGCGCGTGGCTCGCGTGGCTGTTCGTGCACATCATGAGCCTGATCGGGCCCCGCAACCGCCTCACGACGCTCGCAGGCCTCGTGACGCGCTACGGCTTCCCGTTCCACCGTCGCCCGGTGCCGATCGTGGGTGACGTCCCCACGATCCGTCCGCCCAAGGGGTGGGTGCCCGCGGACGGCCCGTCGCCGCTGCCTGAGGTCACGCCGAACGACTGAACCGCGTGACCCGTCCGCCGACAAGGTCGCCGACCAGTCCCCGTCCCGGCAAGGAGCTCTCCATCTCGCACGACTCGACCCCCGAACCCCAGGCTGCGGCTCCGGGCCAGCCGGATGCGGCCCCGGACCAGGCCCCCAAGGTGGTCCGGTCGCCCCGGAGCCACGCCCTGCGCGTGCTCGTGTGGTTCGTGCTCATCGGCGGGCTCACCTACGTGGTCATCCCGGAGATCAGCGAGATCCCCCGCATGGGCAAGGCCTTGCGCGACGCGCAGCCCGCCTGGGCGATCCTGGCCGTGCTCTTCGCCGCGACGGGGTTCTTCGCGGCCGCGGCCTCCCTCGCGGCCTGCTCCCCGATGCACCTGCCGTTCCTGCGGACCACCCGGGTCCAGCTCGCGAACGCGTTCGCAGGCACCGCGACCCCGGCGAGCGTCGGATCGCTCGCGCTCAACGTCCGCTACCTGTCGAAGTCGGGCATGAGCACCGCGCTCGCGACGGGCACGGTCGCTCTCCAGAGCATCGTGCAGGTCCTGACCCACCTGGTGCTCCTGAGCATCCTGGCGCTCGTCGCGGGGCGCAGCATCGACCACCACATGCCGGGCTGGGCCCGGTGGGCGCTGCTCGCGGCGGTCGTGGCGGTCGTCGTCACGGTCGTCACGGTGCTCGTGGTGCCGCGGTTCCGGCACGCGGTCCGCACGTACGCGCGCGACGACGTGCTGCCCGCGTTCCGCCAGCTCGGCGGGCTCGCGAAGGACCCGCGCCGGCTCGGCCTCTCGATCCTGGGTGCGATGGGCACCACGCTGTCCTCGGCCGCGACCCTGTGGGCCTGCCTCCTCGCGCTCGGCGGCGGCAACGACCCGATCGCCGCGGCGTTCTCGACCATGGTCGGGCAGACCCTCGCCTCGGCGGCACCGACCCCGGGAGGCGTGGGCGTCGTCGAGGCCGCGCTCACGGGCGGGCTCGTGAGCTTCGGGATCGCGTCCGCGATCGCCCTGCCCGCGGTCCTGCTCTACCGCCTGATCTCGTGCTGGATCCCCGTCCTGATCGGCTGGATCACGCTGCGCCTGCTGCAGCGGGAGGACGTGGTCTGACGCGACCCGCCCGACGGCGCCGCTCCCCCGGGAGGTGCGCTCCGCCGTCGGGCGTGGGCCTTCCGTGCGGGACGCTACTCGCGGACCGGAGCGCCCGACGGGACTGCGGGCGCCTCCTCGGCCGGCACGTCCTCCTTGCGGCCCAGGGCGCTCGGCCACCACATGTGTCGGCCCACGTCGAGGTTCAGGGCCGTGACGAGCACCGAGCGGACCACGAGCGTGTCGAGCAGGACGCCGAACGCGACCGCGAACCCGATCTCCGCGAACGCGACCACGGGCAGCGTGCCCAGCACCGCGAACGTCCCCGCGAGGACCAGCCCGGCCGACGTGATGACCGCTCCCGTCGCAGCCAGCCCGATGAGCGCGCCCCGCCGCGTCCCGACGCGCAGCGACTCCTCGCGCACGCGGGTCATGAGGAAGATGTTGTAGTCGATCCCGAGCGCGACGAGGAACACGAACACGAACAGCGGCAACGAGGTGTCGGCGCCCTCGAACCCGAACACGTACGTGAACACGAGCGCGCTCACGCCCAGCGCCGCGGTGAACGACAGCACCACGGTCGCGACCAGGATGAGCGGGGCCGTGATCGCGCGCAGGAGCAGCGCGAGGATGACGAGCACGGTCAGCAGGATGATCGGGATGATGAGCTGGTTGTCCGCGGACGAGGCGCGCTGGACGTCGAGCGTGATCGCGCTCGCCCCGCCCACCATGGCGTCGGCGTCCGGGACCGCGTGGACCGCGTCCCGGACCCGGTCGACCGTGTCGTAGGCCGCGCGGGAGTCCGGCTCGGACGTGAGCGTGCCCTCCATGTACGCGTAGCCGCCCGCGGACACGGGCTCGGTCACGGTCGAGGCATCGATGCCCTCGGTGCTCGCGAACGCGTCGTGCACGGCTGCCACCGCGGTGGGCGACGAGGCGTCGGCGACGACGACCACGGGAGACCCCGAGCCGGCCGGGAAATGTTCGCTCAGGACCCGCTCGCCCACGATCGAGGGCTGCTCGCCCCGGAACGACTCGGCGCTCGACAGCCCGTTGGCGTCGAGCTGCGTGATGCCCAGGCCCAGCACGGCCAGCACGATCGACGTCACGACCCACACGCGCCGCGGCCGGCGGGAGATGCGTGCCCCGAGCCGCGCCCAGACGCCGTGCTCGGTCGGCTCGTCGTCGCCCAGGCGCGGGACGCGCGGCCAGAAGACCCACCGGCCCGTCGCGACGAGCAGCGCGGGCAGCAGCGTCAGCATGACCAGCAGCGCCACCACGATCCCGACCGCCGCGACGGGACCCAGCCCGGCCGTCGAGCTCATCTGCGCGAACAGCAGGCACAGCATGCCGATCGCGACCGTCGCACCGCTCGCGACGATCGCCGGACCCGCGCGGTGCAGCGCGAGCGCCATGGCCTCGTGCCGGTCCTCGTGACGACGGAGCTCTTCCCGGTAGCGCGCGACGAGCAGCAGGGCATAGTCCGTCCCTGCCCCGAAGACCAGGACCGTGAGGATGCCCGCGCTCTGCGCGTTCACGGTCAGGCCGGTGGTGTCGGCCAGGACGTAGATCACGGCTTGCGACACGGTCAGCGCGACCCCCGCCGAGACCACGGGCAGGAGCCACAGGGTGGGGCTGCGGTACGTCAGCAGCAGGATGACGATCACGACGCCCGCGGCCGCGTAGAGCAGCGTCGAGTCGATGCCCTCGAACGCTGCGGACGAGTCCGCGGCCGAGCCGGCCGGACCGGTCACGTAGACCTCCATGCCGTTCGCGCCGTCCTCGGCGGTCGCGCGCAGGTCCGCGACCGCGTCGGCCGCGAGGTTCCAGCCCTCGCTGCCCAGGTCGAGCGGGACGATCACCTGGGCAGCCTGCCCGTCCTCGGACGGGATCGGCCCGACGACGTCCCCGTCCAGGGTGTCGAGCTCACCGAACGTCGCGACGTCCTGGGAGACCGCCGCGAGGTCCTCGGGCGTGAGGCCCGACTCGCGCACGTAGACCAGGACCGCCGGGATCGTGTTGGGCGAGGTGAAGCTGCTCGCGACGTCGAGCACCTGGGTCGACTCGGCGTCGGCCGGGAGCCAGGACTTGGCGTCGTTGTCCTGCGCTCCCGTGAGCTTGCCGGCCAGCGGCGCGGTCAGTGCCAGGACGACCGCCCAGAACGCGATGACGACCCACTTGGCGTAACGGTGCGTGATCCAGCCGGCGATGCGAGACATGGGTTCTCCCCGAGACTCCCGGTGCACTTCGGCGCGAGATTCCAGCGCACACCCGCGAGGGGGTGGGTGTCAACGGTTCGGGCGACGGTGCGTGGCGTGCGCGGCGCTCGTCAGGACGAGACGCCGGCCCGCTCCCTGCGACTCCGCAGCCACGACCGCACCCCGTACACCGCGACGATCACGCCCACGAGCACCACGGTCGAGACGAGCTGGACGCGCGCGGCGTCGTCGAACAGCATGAGCACCACGAGCCCCGCCAACCCCGCCAGCGTCGCCCACGTGAGCCACGGGTACGCCCACATGCGCAGCGTCATCCGGTCGGCGCCGCCCGCTGCGGCCTCGAGGCGACGGCGCAGCCGGAGCTGGGACACCGCGATGAAGACCCAGACGACGAGCAGCGCCGAGCCCACCGCATTGAGCAAGATGCCCAGGACCTCGCCCGGCAGCAGCCAGTTGAGCCCCACGGACACGAGGCCGAAGAACACCGAGAGCAGCACCGCGACCCAGGGGACCCCGGTCGGCGAGACCTTGGTCAGCGCGGGGTGGCCGTCGCCGCGGCCCGCGAGCGAGAACGCCATGCGCGAGGTGCCGTAGACGTTCGCGTTGAACGCGGACAGCAGCGCCACGACGACCACGGCCTCCATGAGCCGGGCTGCGCTCGGCAGCCCCGCGAGGTCGAGCACCGCGACGAACGGGCCGCTCAGCAGCTCGGGGGCGTCCCACGGCAGCACGAGCGCCATGATCGCGACCGCGCCGACGTAGAAGAAGAGGATGCGCCACACGATCGAGCGCGTCGCGGTGACGATCGCCTTCTGCGGGTCGCGCGCCTCGGCCGCGGCGATCGTCACGATCTCGATACCGCCGAACGCGAAGACGACGACCAGCAGCCCGGCCGCGATGCCCGGCAGCCCGTTCGGCGCGAAGCCCGCGAGCGAGGCAGGGTCACCGAAGATGTTGGTCGTGCCCACCGGGTCGGTGCCGGGCAGCCAGCCCAGCACGAGCAGGACCCCGATCACCAGGAACGCGACGATCGCCGCGACCTTGATGAACGCGAACCAGAACTCGAACTCGCCGAAGTGCTTGACGCCCCACAGGTTCACGACCGCGAACACCGCGACGAACACGAGCGCGACGACCCACTGCGGCACGCCCGGGACCCACCCGGAGACGATCTGCGAGGCCCCCGTGATCTCCGCACCGAGCACCATGATGAGCGTGAACCAGTACAGCCAGCCCAGCGTGAAGCCGGCCCAGCGTCCCAGCGCGGTCTCGGCGTAGACGGAGAACGACCCGCTCGACGGCACGGCCGCGGCCATCTCCGCGAGCATCCGCATGACGAGGATCACGAGCAGCCCGGCGACCGCGTACGAGACCAGGACGGCTGGTCCGGCCGTCGCGATCCCGACGCCGCTGCCGAGGAACAGACCGGCACCGATCGCCGAGCCGAGGCCCATCATCGTCAGGTGGCGGGTGCGTAGGCCGTGCGCGAGCTGCTCACCCTCGGGGGCGAGGGGCGCGGGCGGGTGCGTGGCGCCGTCGGGCAGGGAGGAGGACGAGCCGTCAGGCGTGCCCGACGGCGAAGGTGCGTTGGTCATGGGGGTGCGGTCGTTCCGTGGTCGAGGAAGGACGCCGAGGCGGCGACGTTACACGGTACCTGGGGACGGGCCTCCGGTCGGACGCCGCTGCGCCCTGGGCGAACCGACCACGCACAGTTGCCCGGAGCGACATACGTTCGAGGGGTTCGTCCGTCGACCAACCCTGGAGGTAGCACGATGAAGGTTCTCTACACCGCGGAAGCACTCGCCACTGGAGAGGGCCGCAACGGCCACGTCCGGTCGACCGACGGGCGCGTCGACCTCGACGTCGCCGTGCCCAAGGAGATGGGCGGCAGCGGCGACGGGTCCAACCCCGAGCAGCTCTTCGCCGCGGGCTACGCGGCGTGCTTCCACTCGGCCCTCCTGGGCGTCGCGCGCCAGCGCAAGATCGCGGTCGCGGACTCGGCGATCGGCGCGAGCGTCTCCATCGGCCCGCTCGACGCAGGCGGCTACACGCTCGCGGTGCACCTCGAGGCAAGCCTGCCGGGCGTCGAGCGCGCGGTCGCCCAGGAGCTCGTCGAGGCAGCGCACCAGGTCTGCCCCTACTCGAACGCGACGCGCGGCAACATCGACGTGACGGTCGCGGTCGTCGAGGAGTAGCCCGCCAGATCCCCCAGCAGGCGGTCCGCCCCTCCTCGGTGCACGGTGGAGGGAGCACCGCACCCGACACCGAGGAGAACCATGAACGTCGCCCTGATCGGAGCCCACGGCAAGGTGGGCCGCCTGCTCGTCCCGATCCTCAAGGACCACCACAACACCGTGAGCGGGATCGTGCGTCACGAGTCCCAGCTCCCGCTCGTCGAGGAGCTGGGCGGGACGCCGGTCCTGCTCGACGTCGAGCACGCCTCGACCGAGGAGATCACCGAGGCCCTGCGCGGGCACGACGCCGTGGTGTGGTCCGCGGGCGCCGGCGGCGGCGACCCGGAACGGACCTACGCGGTCGACCGCGACGCCGCGATCCGCTCGATGGACGCGGCCGTCGCCGCGGGCGTCCCGCGCTACGTCATGGTGTCGTGGATCGGCTCGGTGCCCGACCACGGGATCCCGGAGGACAACAGCTTCTTCCCGTACGCCGACGCCAAGCTCGCGGCCGACGACCACCTGCGCGGCACCGACCTCGACTGGACGATCCTGGGTCCCGGCACCCTGACGAACCACCCGGCGACCGGCACGATCGACGTCGAGGCCGAGAAGGGCGACACGTCGCGCGGCAACGTCGCCCTGGTCGTCGCGGAGTCGTTGCGCTCGCCCTCGACCGTGGGACAGTTCGTCCGGTTTGTCGACGGCGACACCCCCGTCCTGGAGGTGTTCGGCCGCTAGCAGTCGGCCGGCCGCGCGGCCCCTCACGCCTCGCCCGCTCCCGTCGCCCCACACCACAGCACCTGCGCCCCGAGGTGGGCGACAGCCGTTACGGTGTGCCCCACGGCATACGAGGAGGTGAGCACGTGGTCAGACGCAACAGGACGAAGGAACGGGCCAGGTCGGGCTCGTCACCGGCGCCCGTCGACGCTCCGGACGGCCCCGCGGGCCCACGTTCCGGGGCTCTCCGCAGGCCGCCCTCCGGCGTCCGCTGGGTCACCGACGTCGAGGGCGCCCGGGTCCTCGCCGCGCACCTCCTGACCCCGGGCAGACCCTGGCCCGTGGTCGCGATCTCGGTCGCCGCAGGGCACGACGCGCCCTACGTGGACCTCGACGGGCTGCTCGAGGAGGTCTCGGGCCTGGCCGAGGTCGTCGTCCTGCCCACGGGCGACGCCTCGTGGGCGTTCTCGGCCGTGATGCCCCCGTCGACGCAGGTCTACGGCGGGGCCGCGCGCGTCTACCCGGTCGACCACGAGTGGGTCGGCCTGCCGCGGCGCAGCAAGCTGCGGTTCGCCTACTCGGACGCCGACGCGCGCCGCCTGCACGACCACCTCACGCACGACACCCTGACCGCAGCCCTGAGCGCGGGCCTGCTCGGGACGTCGCACGACCCCGACGCTCCTCGCGTCGAGGGCACCGTCCGGTCCATCCTCGGGCCGCGCGCGTTCGTGACCCTCGACGACGACTCGCTCGCGAGCATCGCCGAGGAGCTCACCGTCCCAGGGGTCTGCCTCGCACGGCTGCTGGTCGTCGGACAACGGGTCGCAGGGACGCTGGACCGGGAGAGCCGCCGGCTGGACGTGCGCGGTGCGCTCCTCGTGCCCGACGGCGCCACGCGCCCGGGCGAGGACACGCACCTGGGCGGGTACGCCGTCGGGCAGGTGGTGCTCGCCGACGTGACCGCGGTCGCCCCCGCGACCGTGCACCTGCGGCTCGTCCCCGGGCTCGAGGTCGCCGTGCCGCGCGACGACGTGACCGGGAACCCCGCCGACGAGCTGACCGACCTCTTCACGGTGGGCGAGGTCGTGCTCGCCCGTGTCGTGGCGACCGCGCCGTGGCGGCTGCGGCTCGACGACGTCGACGACTCCGACAGCGACGACGCCCCGGTCCCCGCACCGAGCCTGCTCGACGGCGGACCGCCGTGGCTCGTGCTCCCTGACCTCAGCCGGCCGACCCCGCCCAGGTCGCTACCGGTGCTGCCGTCGCTGCGCCTGCCCGGGCTGTCACCCGACGCGGGACCGGCCGAGGAGGTTCCCACGGAATTGCTCGCGGAGGCGCCCGCCGAGGTGCTCACCGGCGAGACGTCCGCACCTGAGCCGGGCCTCGCCGAGCCTGGCTCGAGCGCCGAGGGCGGGCTGCGCCGTCGGACCCCGCTGGACCTGATCGCCAACGCGCCGCGACGCGACACCCCCGCTGCGCCAACCCGCGGGGCGCTGCGCGACATGAGCCTCGCGCTCGAGGCGAGCCGCACGCGCGCCCGTACGCTCGAGGCGGACCTCGCCGCGGCGACCGCCGAGGTCGGGCTGCTGCGCGCAGCCGCGCAGGCGACCGCGGTCGAGCTCGGCGGGCTGCGGCTCCGGGCGGCCGAGCTCGACCGGGACCTGGCCGAGGCCCTGACCCGGGCCGAGAACTTCCGCACCCGGTACCGCAAGGCCGACCTCAGCCGGCAGCAGCTCAAGAAGGCCGAGAAGGCCGCGAGCCACGCGGGCGCCGCACCCGACGACGGTGCCGTGTTCCTCGACCCTGTCGAGCAGTTCCGGTTCGAGGTCCAGCTGGCGTGGGTCCGACGCGTCCCGGCCGCCGAGAAGGCGAGCAAGCCGCTCGCGCCGTACACGCTCGGGGACAGGTTCCTGCCGTCGCTCACGGCGATCGAGGGCGTCTCGCGGGCCAAGGTCGTCGACGTCGTGGTCGAGGTGCTGACCGGGGACGCCGAGCACATCGCGGGCCGCGAGCTGCACCCGCTGCGCGTCAACGAGGGCGGCAGCAGCCCCGCGCTCGTGCGTGAGGACGGCGCGACGTGCTGGCGGGCGTCGCTCCAGAGCAAGCGCGCGTCGGCACGGCGGCTGCACTACTGGAAGCGCGGGGAGCACATCGAGCTGTCGCGCGTGGTGCTGCACGACGACGTCGAGCCGTAGGGGTCGATCCACTGGTGGCGCCGGGGCGCGGTGGTGCGGGCGCCCCCTGGAGTGTGCCGAGCACGAGGTTGCGGTCGTGATGGAGCTGTTGGCGAACTCAACCTCGTGCTCGACCGCACGGAACCTCGTGGTCGGCGGCTCACGGGTCCCGGCCGCTGAGACCCCGTGACCCCGGACCTGGACCGCTGCCGACAGCGGTCGCCGCAGAGGTACGGTCGAGGCTCCGGACCGACCGGGTGGTCAGCCCGACGGCCCGACCGAAGGTTCCGACCCGTCCGCGTCGTCCGAGCCCGCACCACCGCCCCACCACACGCCCGACCGACCCCGAGGAGCACCGGTGAGCAAGGCCAACCCCACGCGCTGGGAGCAGAAGACCGCCATGAACCCCGCGCACTCGACCTGGTACGTCGAGCGCTTCCGCGCGATGGCGGCTCAGGGCGCGGACCTCGCGGGCGAGGCGCGGCTCGTCGACGCCATGCTCCCGCGCGGGGCGCGGATCCTCGACGCCGGCTGCGGCCCGGGGCGCGTGGGTGCCGAGCTCGCGGCGCGCGGGCACACCGTCGTGGGGGTCGATGTCGATCCCGTCCTCATCGAGGCCGCCGAGACCGACCACCCCGGCTCGACGTGGCTCGTCGCGGACATCGCCGAGCTCGACCTGCCCGCCATGGGGGTCGCCGAACCGTTCGACCTGATCGTGTGCGCCGGGAACGTCGTGACGTTCCTCGCGCCCGGCACCGAGGTCGAGGTGCTGCGCCGCTTCCGGGCCCACCTGGCACCAGGCGGGCGGGCCGTCGTCGGGTTCGGCGCAGGGCGCGGCTACGCGTTCGACGCCTTCTTCGCCGACGCCGCCGAGGCCGGGCTCGAGGTCCAGCTCAAGCTGTCGACGTGGGACCTGCGACCGTTCACCGAGGGCGGCGACTTCCTGGTCGCGGTCCTGGGAGCGCCCGAGGCCTGAGCCGGCGGCAGCGTCAGCAGCATCCGCGGCGGAATTCACCCGGCCGCGGATGCTGCCCCGCCGCACCCGCTCCCCTACCCTCCGGGGTAGTCGGCCGATGGACGGCCGTGCTCGGCACCGCCACCGTGCGTGTGCCACCTCGACGAGGAGCAGTGCCATGAGCGCTCGTTTCAACCCGCCTCCCGGTTGGCCCGTCCCGCCCGCCGGATGGATCCCCGACTCGACCTGGGAACCCGATCCCAGCTGGCCGGCACCTCCTGCCGGGTGGCCGATGTGGATCGACGACACGGTGACCGAGCCGCGCGAGGAGACCATGCTCCTGCCGCTCGCGGGCCTCGCGAGCGTCGGCCCGACCACCGGCCCGCGACAGGACAACCGCACCCGGCGCATCGTGCTCATCGCTTTCCTCTGCCTCGCATTCCTGGTCCTCGGGCTCCTCCTCGGCAAGGGGCGAGCGGGTTCGCAGCTCGCCGCTGCCGAGACCACGCTCGAAGAGGTACAGACGGAGCAGGCGCGCGTCGAGGAGGACAAGGCAGCACTCCTCACCGCTCAGGAAGACCTCGCCACGGCCCAGGCCACCATGACCGAGCGGGAGGGAGCCGTGGGGACCAAGGAGGCCGAGCTCGTGACCCGCGAGTCCGCCGCCGCGGCCGCGGAGACCGACCTGCAGTCCCGGCTGACCGTGGTGGAAGGACGCGAGAGCGCCGTGGCCACGGCTGAGGCCGACCTCCAGGCCCGGAGCGCAGCGGCCGGTCGGTCGGGGACGTCGTCGAGCACCCCGAAGGCGACGACGCCGGACGCCCCCGCGGGGATCGTCGGCGGGGGCGGCGGCAGCGTGTCGTACGCGAACTGCGACGCCGTCCGCGCGGCGGGCAAGGCACCGATCCGCGTCGGCGAGCCCGGCTACAGCAAGAAGCTGGACCGCGACGGCGACGGGGTGGGCTGCGAGTAGGCCGGGTCCCGCCCCACGGACGCGGTCGTTCGTCCAGGGCGAACGCAGATCTGGAATTGAGCGTGGGTGACTCAAGTTGTACCCGTCAGAGGTTCCATCACGACTGAAGGAGTCACCATGACGACCACCCTGACCACCCCCGCTCCCGCTTTCGACCGCGCCCTGCGCGACCTCCTCACTGCTCGTCCCGTGGCAGGCGTCCCGGCTCACGCCGACGTCTTCCAGGACGGCGACGACCTCGTCGCCCGCTTCGACCTGCCGGGCATCGACCCCGCGCAGGACGTCACGGTCGAGGTCGAGGGCCGCAAGCTCGTCGTGCGCGGCGAGCGCAAGGACGAGCGGGCCGAGGAGACCGACGGCCGCCGCGTCCGTGAGGTCCGCTACGGCGCGTTCCACCGCGTCGTGACGCTCCCCAAGGCAGCCGACGCGAGCGCGATCAGCGCCCGCTACGACGCAGGTGTCCTGACCGTCACCGTCTCCGGCGTCTACGCCGGGACGACGCCGCAGCGCATCGAGGTCACGACCTCCGCGTCCTGACGGTCTTCACAGCCTCCCCGTCGCAGGTCACCCCCCTTCGGCCTGCGGCGCGGTGAGATCGACGGGCCCGGTTGCGAG
>NZ_JBHXBO010000083.1:0-16891 GCF_042726775.1 Oerskovia sp. NPDC060287 | reverse complement strand
GCCCTCTGGTGCGTGGCGCGCCGCCCGCGGGCTGGGCCGGTCGCCCTCGTCTCCCCTCCCCGCTCGGCCGGTCCAGCCCTCCCGCGCTCGCGGCCTCCGGCCCGACGTCACCCGGCGTGCGCGGCGCGCTCACCGGTCGCTCGGCTGCCGGGTCCGGCAGACTGAGGCCCATGACCATCCCGAGCGACGACGCCGGCCGGACCGTCGGCGGCGACCCCGACGGCGGTGCCGCGCGCACGAGCGACGACGGGCCGGGCGAGCCCGGCGCCGGCAGCGGTCCCGCCGGCACCGGGCAGGACCTCGACGCGCCAGCGCCCAGCAGCTCGGCGAACGGACCCTCGTCGGTCGAGGAGAGCCTGCTCGGGCGGCACGCCGCCGCGGAGGACCCCGTGGTCGGGCGGTCGCTCGAACGTGCCGCCCAGTCGGGCACCGACGAGCTCGTCGCGGCCCTCGACGTCCTGCGCGGCGAGCTCACCGCCCAGCGCCTGCCTCTGACGACGCCCGGGGTCGAGGAGGACCGCCGGACGCTCGCGCTCGCGGTCGACCAGCTCGACGACTACCTGCTGCCGCGCCTGCGAGCCCGCAGCGCCCCGTTGCTCGTGGTCGTGGGCGGGTCGACGGGGGCGGGCAAGTCCACGCTCGTGAACTCGGTCCTGGGCGAGAAGGTCACGGTGCCCGGCGTGCTGCGGCCCACGACGCGCTCTCCTGTGCTCGTGCACCACCCCCTGGACGTGCGCTGGTTCAGCACCGACCGCATCCTGCCCGGGCTAGCGCGCGTGACCGGGACCGTCGACCACACGGACAGCCCGTCGGCCCACCGGTCGGTACGCCTGGTGGCGTCCGAGGTCCTCCCGCAGGGCCTTGCGCTCCTCGACGCCCCCGACGTCGACTCGGTCGTCGTCGAGAACAGGGAGCTCGCGGCACAGCTCCTCGGGGCCGCGGACCTCTGGCTCTTCGTCACGACGGCCGCGCGCTACGCCGACGCGGTGCCGTGGGACCTGCTGCACGAGGCCGCCCGGCGCCGGGCTCAGGTGGCCCTGGTGCTCGACCGCGTCGACCCCGGCGCCGAGGCCGTGGGCGCCGACCTGCACCGCCTGGCCTCCGAGAACGGTCTGGGGCACGCGCCGATCTTCCTGGTGCCCGAGGCGCACCTCGTCGACGGGCTCCTTCCCGAGACCGCGGTGGGGGAGATCTCCCGCTGGCTCACGGCCCTCGGAGGGGACGCGGGCGCGCGCTCGGCCGTGATCGACGCGACGCGCGACGGTGTGGTCGACGACCTGGTCCGGCGCGCGACCGAGCTCGCGGGCGCGGTCGACGTGCAGCACGAGGCCGACGGGTACCTGCGTGCCGCGGTCGACGCCGCGTACGAGGACGCGCGCCGGACAGTCCTGGCCGCGACGAGCGACGGCACCATGCTGCGCGGCGAGGTGCTCTCGCGCTGGCAGGACTTCGTCGGGACGGGCGAGTTCTTCCGGGCGGTCGAGCAGAAGGTGGGCTCGGTCCGCGACGCGATCAGCGGGTTCTTCCGGGGCAAGGGGCGCAAGGTCCCCGAGGTCGAGGAGGCCATCACGCACGGGCTGGAGTCGGTCGTGCTCGACGCGGCCGAGGAGGCCGCCGAGCGCAGCTACCGCGCGTGGCGCGCCGATCCGTCGGGGGCCGCGCTGCTCGACGGGCTCGACCTGTCCCGCGCCTCGGGCACCCTGCGCACCCGGGTGGCCGAGGAGATCCGGGGCTGGCAGGCGGACGTCCTCGCGCTCGTGAGCGAGCAGGCCGCGGCCAAGAGGGGCACGGCGCGTGCTCTGTCGTTCGGGCTCAACGGGCTCGGCGTCTCGCTCATGGTCCTGGTCTTCGCGTCCACGGGCGGCATCACGGGGGCGGAGATCGGTATCGCGGGCGGCACCGCGGTGCTCGCCCAGAAGCTGCTCGAGGCCGTGTTCGGCGACGACGCCGTGCGCCGGCTCACGCGCACGGCCCAGGACCGCCTCTCGGCCCGCGTCGGGGCCGTGCTCGACGGCGAGGCCCGACGTTTCACGTCCCAGCTCGACGCGCTCGGCACGGGGGAGGCGACCGGTGCCCCGCTGCGCGCCGCGGCCGAGGAGGTGCGCCGGGCCGCGCGGCGCGAGCAGAAGGCCCGTGCCGCAGAGGTGACCGGTGCGCCGGACCTGGGCTCCGTCGTCGGGCAGGCGGGAGCCCTGCGCGGCGCGCACGCGCGCGACCCTCAGACCCTCGACGCCCCCGCGGACGGGCCGGCGGGCGCCGAGCGTCCCGGCTTCTGGCGACGCCTGTTCCGCGCACGCCCCGCCGACGAGACCGCCGCCGACGCGACCAGCACGACCGCGACCGACGAGCCCGGGGACGAGCGCTGATGGCCCGCCTCGACCTCGCCGACCGGGTCTCCGCGCTCGAGACCGCGGTCTCCGCGGGGGAGGGGCGGCTGCCCGCAGCGCTCCTCGACGACGCGCGCGCGGTCCTGGACCGCACGGCCACGCGCAGCGCGCTGTCGGCAGAGCACACGGTCGTGGCGCTCGCGGGCTCGACCGGTTCGGGCAAGTCGTCGTTGTTCAACGCGATCGCCCGGGAGCCGCTCGCGCGCCCGGGCATCACGCGTCCGACGACGTCGCGCCCCCTGGCGGTCGTCTGGGGTCCGGGTGCGGACCCTCTCCTGAGCTGGCTCGAGGTCGGTGACCGGCACCACGCGGCCGACCGTGCGGCGGTGGCGACCCAGGGCCTCGTGCTGCTGGACCTGCCGGACCACGACTCGGTCGAGACCGAGCACCGGGCGATCGCCGAACGGCTCGTCGAACGGGTCGACCTCCTGGTGTGGGTCGTGGACCCGCAGAAGTACGCCGACGCCGCGCTGCACGAGCGGTACCTGCGTCCGCTCGCGGGGCACGGGGACGTCGTCGTGGTCGTGCTCAACCAGATCGACCGGCTGACCCCCGAGGAGGCGACCGCGTGCCTCGCGGACCTGCGTCGCCTCGTGGCCGAGGACGGGCTCGCTGCGGCCCGCGTGCTGGGCGTCTCGGCGACCACGGGGCAGGGGGTCGACGAGCTCGACGCGCTCCTCGACCAGGCCGCCGTGCGGCGCGAGGCGGCGGTGGCCCGCCTGGTCGCCGACGTGCGCGGGGTCGCGACGAGGATCGCGGACGCGTGCGGGGACAAGGTCCCCGACCGTTCGCAGAAGGCCGCGCGCGAGCGGCTCGTCGACGCGCTCGAGGCCGCGGCGGGGGTGCCCACGGTCGTGGACGCCGTCCGAGGGTCGGCGAACCGGCGTGCCCGGGCCGCGACCGGCTGGCCCCCCACGCGCTGGATCGGGCGCCTGCGCGTGGACCCGCTGCGCCGCCTCGGGCTGACGCGCGGCACGGACCGGCCGGACCTCTCGCGCACGTCGCTCCCGCCCGCCTCGCCCACGCTCGCGGCCCGGGCCCACGTCGCGGTCCGCGAGTACGTCGGCACCATGACGGCAGGGGCGCCCGAGGACTGGGTGCTCGCCGCGCGGTCCCGGGTCGCGGCGAGCACCGACGGTCTGGACGACGCGCTCGACCTCGCCGTGGCCGGCACCGAGCTCGAGGCCACGCGACGCCCCGTCTGGTGGGGGGTCGTGAGCTTCGTCCAGCGGGTCGTCCTGGGAGTGCTGGCGGCGGGCCTCGTGTGGCTCGGTGTGCTCGCGGTCCTCGCGTACCTCCAGCTGCCCGCGCCCGAGACCCCGACGTGGCGCGGGTTCCCGTGGCCCACGCTCATGGTCGTGGGCGGGGTGGTGGTCGGGCTGGTCGTGGCGCTCGTCTCGCGCCTCGCGGGCGCGCTGGGTGCCCGACGGCGGGCCGCGCGTGCTCGGCGCAGGCTGCGGGAGAGCGTCGGTCGGGTCGCGGACGGCCAGGTGCGCCTGCCGGTGGCCGAGGAGCTGTCGGCCCTGACGACGTGCCGCGTGGCCGCCCATATCGCGGCGGGGTGAGGCGGGCGTAGGGTGGCCCGGGTGCCCCCACGTCCCGAGCCATCGGCCGCGACGTGGTGCGAGGCCCTGCGGAATCGAAGAAAGGACTTCCATGACCCGCCTGCACGTCCCCGTCGCCCTGCGTTGGTCCGACCTCGACGCCTACCAGCACGTCAACAACGTCGAGATGCTCCGGCTCCTCGAGGACGCCCGCATCACGGCCTTCTGGCGTCATCCCGAGGCCACGGTCGAGGAGAGCTGGCCCACGGCCGTGCTCGACACGGGCCCCCACGCGACCTCGCACACGCTCGTCGCCCGGCAGGAGATCGAGTACCTGCGGCCGCTCGGCTTCACGCGCAGCCCCGTGCGCGTCGAGATGTGGCTCGGGCACCTGGGCGGGGCGAGCCTCGAGGTCTGCTACGAGGTCCACACCGAGTGGCCCGAGCCCTCGGGACGCACCGGACCCTCGATCGGTAGCCGCCCCTACGCCAAGGCCGCGACGACGATCGTGGTCGTCGACGCGTCGACGGGGGCTCCGCGGCGCATCACCGACGACGAGCGCGCTGCCTGGCAGCCCTTCGTCGAGGACCCTCTGGAGTTCCGGCGCAGGGGGCGTTGACGAGATGCTGAGAGGGGTGGTGACGAACTCGACGGTGACGGATGTCCCCGGTAGATGTCATGATGCGCGCGTGGACACCGTAGAGGTTGTCGGCGAGGCCGAGGCCGTCACCGCCGTACCCGAGACCGTCGAACCCGAGACCGCTGTGCCTGTCGTCCGGCGGACGACCCCTCCCGTCTCGGAGGTCGAGGCGGAGCTCGGCGCCGTGGACTGGCAGGCCCTCCAGGGCGCGTTCGGCCCTGCCGACGCGTTCCCGCCCCTGGTGCGCGCCGTCGTCGGGCCCGAGGGACCCGAGCGCGACGAGGCGCTCGACCTGCTGTGGCAGGTCGTCAACCACGACGGCGCGCTCTACGAGGCGTCGCTGCCCGCGCTGCGCGTGCTGGCCGCGGTCGTGCGGGACGAGGGCCTGGCCGAGGAGGTCCGGAGCGGCGTCGCGCTCCTGCTGCTGACCATGGGGGCCGCGCACCTGCCCGGCGAGCCCGCCGAGCAGGTCGACCTCCAGCTCGAGGTCCTGCTCGCCGCGCAGGAGCTGCTGCCCGGCCTCGACGCCGCGTTCCTCGGTGGGCCGCGCACGCTGCAGGTCGCGCTGCTCGCCTTCCAAGCCGTCACGGGCGAGGCGACCTCGTTCGCCGGACGCGCCGCGATCGCCCGGCTCGTCGCCTCGGAGGATCCCTTGCTCGCGGCGATCGCGTCGCTCGCGTTCGACCTCGTCTCGGGGGCCGTGCCCGCGCGCGGGGCGGTCCACCGCCCCGGCGTCCTCGACGAGGACATCCGTGAGCTCATCGAGGACTACGCCGACCTCACCGACGTGACCCTCGCGGGCATGGTCGTGAGCGAGACCGCGTTCGCGCTCGTGGACCGGATGCTCACCGCGGAGGAGTGACGGTCCGGTCGGCCGTGCCCGGACCCGTGCGCGCCGCCGCGGCCGCCCGTTCGGCAGCCTCGGCGATGTTCTTCTGCATGCCACCGAACACCACGCCGTGGAACGGCTTGACCGACCACCAGTAGGCCTGGCCCGCGAGCCCGTGCGGGTAGAAGAGCGCGCGCTGCGCGAAGTACGTCCGGCCCGGGCCGGACGCGTCCTCGGGGGCGGGGCCGACGTCGTCGGGCTCCGCGACCTCCTCAGCCGCCTCGTCCACCCGCAGCTCGAGCCACGCGAGGCCGGGGAGCCGCATCTCGGCGCGCAGCAGCAGCCGGCGGCCCGGCTCGATCGCCTCGACCCGCCAGAAGTCCAGGACGTCGTCGACCACGAGCGTGTTCTCGTCACGGCGCCCCCGGCGCAGACCCGGTCCCCCCGACAAGCGGTCCATGAGCCCGCGGACCCGCCACGCGAGCGACCACGAGTACCAGCCGCCCTGCCCACCGATCGACTCGACGACCTTCCACAGGACGTCGGGCGGGGCGTCGACCACGCGTCGCCGCTCGTCGACGTAGAGCGAGCCGCCCGCCCAGTCGGGGTCCGAGGGCAGCGGGTCGCTCGGTGCCCCCTCGACCGCGGCCGACGACCAGCGGGTGGTCACCTCGCCGTCGTGGATGCGCTCGAGCGCGAGCTCGACCGCGCGGCGGAAGCCGATCAGCCCGCCGGGAGGGTCGGGGACGTACTGCGCGATGTCGTGCTCGTCGCACACGACCTCGTGGACGAGCGACTCCACGAGGGGGCGCGCGATGCTCGCGGGGACAGGGGTCACGAGACCCACCCAGTGGCTCGACAAGCGCGGGGTCAGGACCGGGACGCTCACGATCAGCCGCCGGGGGAGCCCCGCGACCTGGGCGTAGCCCTGCATCATCTGGCGGTACGTGAGGACGTCGGGGCCGCCGACGTCGAACGCCCGCGAGACGTCCGCGGGCATCGTGGCGCTGCCGACCAGGTAGCGCAGCACGTCACGGATCGCGATCGGCTGGATGCGGTTGTCGACCCAGCGCGGCGTCGTCATCGCGGGCAGGCGTTCGGTCAGGTAGCGCATCATCTCGAACGAGGCCGAGCCCGAGCCGAGGATCACCGCGGCCTGGAGCACCGTCGTCGGGACTCCCGAGGCGAGCAGGATCTCCCCGACCTCCTTGCGCGAGGCCAGGTGCGGTGACAGCTCGGCGTCGTCGACGTCGGGGAACAGGCCGCCCAGGTAGACGATCCGGCCCACGCCCGCCTCGCGGGCGGCCTGCGCGAAGGTCAGTGCGGTCCGCCGGTCGCGTGCCGCGAACGAGCGGCCCGTGCCGAGCGAGTGGACGAGGTAGTACGCGACGTCGGCCCCGCGGAGCGCGTCGCGGATCTGGTCGAGGTCGGACGCGTCGGCCTGCACGAGGTCCACGCGGCGCGCCCAGTCGCGTCCGGCCAGGCGTTCGGGGCGGCGGGCGAGCGCCCGGACATGGTGCCCGGCGTCCAGGAGCTCGGGGACCAGGCGGCCACCGACGTACCCCGTGACGCCCGTGACGGCGACCGTCAGGGGGGTCGGCTCGGAGCTCTCGGTCGGTCTGTCGGCAGGAGCGGTCGCGGTGGGTGGGGGAGCGGTGTCGTCGACGGGAGTCATGGTGCTCCCCATGGTGGCCCGGGGGCCGGCCGCTCGCGACCTGCCGGCCCCCGGGACCTGGGCGTGATCCGCGTCAGGCGGGAAGAGCGAGGACCAGGACGAAGAACGCGAAGAACGGCACGCCGATGATCGCCAGCCCCCACTTCCACCACCAGTGGATCGACAGCTCGCTGCGTGCGCTCGTCGTCTCGTCCGCGGTCAGCGGTCGCTGGGCCCAGCCCGACGGCGTCAGCGTCGCGAGGCTGTACTCCCGCGGCACCGTGATACGGAAGAGCCAGAAGATGTGGACGTACGCGTAGGCGAGGACCAGCGCCTGCTCTGGAGAGATGTGCTGTGACTTGGCCTTGCGGCCCCAGCCGAAGAAGATCATCGTCGATGCTCCGTGCTTGAACGTGATGAGATGGCGGCAGAACGTAGCACGTCCAGGAGACTCCCAGGAAGGGCCGTTCGTCCCGCGGGGCTCGTCCGTCTCCGGAGCAGCCTGGACCGGGCCCGCGACTAGGCCAGCAGGTCGAGCACCGCACGCTCCACCGAAGCCTGGCTCCGGCGCCTGCCCAGGAGCGGAGCGACGGTCTGCCCGCGCTCCCAGAGGTCGATCAGGCGCGGGTCGACGTACGACGACCGCGCGACGGCCGGGGTGTTGCCGAGCTCGTCGGCGACGTCCCGGACGACGTCTGCGACCACCGCGCGCCGAGCACGGGCCGAGGCGGGTGGCGAGCCCGAGTCCGCGAGCGCGAGGGCCGCGAGGACCGTCGCGTGCCAGGTGCGGAAGTCCTTCGCGGTCGCGTCCTCGCCGAGGCGCTCCTTGAGGTAGGCCGTCACGTCCGCGCTCGTCACGTCGTGCCAGACGACACCGCCCGGCGCCTCCTCGCGCCACGCGAGCAGGTCGCCCGCGTCCCGACGCCGCACGAGCGTCGTGACGATCTCGCGCACCCGATCGTCGTCGACGACGACGTCACGCACCTGGCCCGACTTCGCGGGGTAGCGGAAGTGGACCGAGCCGTCGCGGCGCACGCGCACGTGCTCGGTCAGCAGCGTCGCGAGCCCGTAGCTGCCGTTCGCCTTCGCGTACGTCTCGCTGCCGGCCCGGAAGTACGCGAGGTCCAGGAGCCGGAACGCGAGCGCGAGGACCTTCTCGCGCGGCATCCCGTCGAGGGCGAGGTCCTTGGCGACGCGGCGGCGAGCCGCAGGCAGGCGGGCGCCCACCGCGAGGACGTGGTCGAACTTGCGGCGGCTGCGGCGCTCCCGCCACTGGTCGTGGTACAGGTACTGGCCGCGCCCCGCGTCGTCGTACCCGAACGCCTGGATGTGGCCGTCCGGGTACCGGCAGATCCAGACGTCCGACCAGGCGGGCGGGACGACGAGGCGCGTGCAGCGTGCGCGCTCCTCGGCGTCGGTCAGTCGCGACCCGTCGACGTCGAGGTACGAGAAGCCCTTCCCGTGGCGGCGTCGGCCGTACCCGGGCGAGGAGACCGAGACGCGGCGCAGGCGGACCATCCGGTCATCCTGCCCCGCGCCCGAGCGGCTCGCCCGTCAGGCTGTCGCGTCCTGAGGGCGGAACTCGTGCACGACCTCGATGCGCCCCACGATGTGCGCGTTGAGGTCCGGCAGGTCCTCTGCCGGGACCCACAGCTCGAGGATCGTCCGCCCACCCGCCTGCTGGACGGGGTAGCGCTCGAGGAACGAGGACTCGACCTGGAAGCGCGTCACATAGCCGACCCCCGAGTGCGGGACGTTCCAGTCGCGCGCGATCCGGATCGCATACTCCTCGTTCAGCACCGGGTAGAAGATCGGTTGCTCAGGCAGCCGTGGAGGCCAGGCCGTCCAGCCCGACGCCTCGACGAGCGCGAGCTCGGCCGGTCCCGTGGGTCGCCACAGGGTCGTGAGGGCTGGCGCCAGGGGCGTGGACATGAGGCTCCGATCATTGATGGCCTCGGAGTGTCGCACGGTCCACCAGGCGCCAGCCACCTCATTCAGACCGGGAGCCGCAGCATGCCCTCCTGCGCGATGCTCGCCACGAGCGTCCCCTCCCGCGTGTAGACGCGGGCGGCACCGAGGCCGCGCCCACCCTGGGCGCTGGGGGAGGACTGGACGTAGAGCAGCCAGTCGTCGACCCGGGCGTCACGGTGCCACCACATGGCGTGGTCGAGGCTCGCGATCGACGCACCGGGGGTGACCCAGCTCGAGCCGGTCTTGCGCAGCACGGGCTCGAGCATGATCTGGTCGCACGCGTACGCCATGAGGGCACGGTGCAGGAGCTGGTCGCCCTCGACGGGCCCGCGGGCCTTCATCCACACCATCTGGTGGTCGGTGCGCTCGGCGCCGGGACCCAGGTAGAGCGAGCCGCCCACGTGCCGCAGGTCGAACGCGGCCTCGTGCGAGCGCGAGCGTGCCGCGGGGTGCGGGATCTTGCCGAGCTCGTCGAAGGCCGACGGGATGGTCTCGGGGGCGGGGGCCTCGGGCATGGGCGAGGTGTGCTCGACGCCGTCCTGCTCCTCCTGGAACGAGGCGATCATCGACAGGATCGGCTTGCCGTGCTGCACGGCGTGCGTGCGGCGTGCGCTGAACGAGCGGCCGTCGCGCAACTTCTCGACGGCGAACTCGATGGGGGCGTCGAGGTCGCCCGCGCGCAGGAAGTAGCCGTGCATCGAGTGCGGCCGCCGGTCGCCCTCGACGGTCAGGCCTGCGGCCATGAGCGCCTGGGCGAGCACCTGGCCGCCGTAGATCCGGGCGTTGGGCTGGTCGACGCTCAGGCCGCCGAAGCGCACGTCGGCGCCGTCGGAGCGGGAGTCGTCGGCCGGCTTCTCCTCGAGCTGGAGCGCGCGCAGCAGGTTGCCCAACGGGTCACGGGCGAGCTCGTCGGCCGTGACCTTGGTGCGCAGGGGCTGGGTGTGGTCGCGTTGCTCGGACTGGTCGGCGCGGGGGGCCGTCACGTCGGTCACGTCACTCCTCGAAGGTGTTGATCAGCGAGTGGGCGGCACGTTCCAGGTAGTCCCAGAGCGTGGCCTCGTGCAGCGGCGCGAGGTCGAGCGAGTCGACGCCGGCGCGCATGTGGGCGAGCCAGCGGTCCCTCGCGTCGGGGTTCACCTTGTACGGCGCGTGGCGCATGCGCAGGCGCGGGTGCCCACGCTGCTCGGAGTAGGTGGTGGGCCCGCCCCAGTACTGCTCGAGGAACGTCGTCAGCCGCACCTTGGCCGGGCCGAGGTCCTCCTCGGGGTACATGGGCTTGAGCACCGGGTCGGCCGCGACGCCCGCGTAGAAGACGTCGACGAGCTGCACGAAGGTCTCGTGCCCGCCGATCTCGTCGTAGAACGAGCCCGCCGAGGTGACGGACTCGCGCAGCCGCGGGGCGGCGGCGCTCACGGGGAGCGGCGCGGGCGAGGCGCCGGGGTGGGGAGCAGGGTCGCTGGTCACGCCGCCATCATCCCACCCGGCGTCGTGCCCGGGGGTGCCGTCACGACGTGACGCTCACCGCTCCCGGGCACGTCACAGCCCCAGCTCGTCGAGCTGTGGCAGGGCTGCCCGCACGACGGCGCGCGCGTCGGTCGCGCTCTCGGCCGCGAGCGCGAGCTGGGCCACCTCACGGCACTGCCCGATCGTGACCGCGCCGAGCAGCGCGGCGACGTCGGGGATCGCCCGCGCGGTCATGGACAGCGAGGACACCCCGAGCCCGACGAGCACGGCCGCGAGCACGGGGTTCGAGGCGGCTTCGCCGCACACGCCCACGGGGCGACCCTGCAGGTCCCCGCCGCGGCAGGTGGCCGCGACGAGCTGGAGCACCGCGGGCTGCCACGGGTCGGAGAGCTCGGCGAGCGACCCGAGGAGGCGGTCGGCGGCCATGGTGTACTGCGTGAGGTCGTTGGTGCCGATCGACGCGAAGTGCGCCCGCGCGAGGATGGGGCCGGACAGCAGGGCCGCGCTCGGGACCTCGATCATGACGCCTGCGGTGCCCAGTCCGTGCGCCGCGCAGCGCGCGACGAACCACTCGGTCTCCGCGACCGTCGAGACCATGGGGGCCATGACCCAGACCTCGGCCTCCTCGGCCGCGGCAGCGATCGCGATGGCCTCGAGCTGCTGCTCGAGGAGCTCGGGCCACTTCTCGGCCGTGCGCAGGCCGCGCACGCCGAGCGCGGGGTTCTCCTCGTCGTCGACCGACAGGAAGTGCAGGGGCTTGTCGGCCCCCGAGTCGAGCGTGCGGATCACGACCTTGCGACCGGCGAACGCGTGGAAGACCGTCCGGTAGGCCGCGACCTGCTCCTCGGTCGAGGGCGGCTGCTCGCGGTCGAGGAAGCAGAACTCGGAGCGGAACAGACCCACGCCCTCGGCGCCCGCCGCCGCGGCGGGCTCGGCCCCCGCGGGGTCGCCGATGTTGGCCAGGAGCTGGACGCGGTGGCCGTCGGCCGTGCGGCCCTCGCCGGAGAACGTGCGGACGGTCGCCGCCAGCGCCCGGGCCGTGGCGACCTGCTGGTCGGTGGGGTGCACGAGCACCGTGCCCGCGGACCCGTCGACGAGGACCGTGTCGCCCGCGGTCAAGGCCTCGCTCGCGCCCGTCGCGGCGACGACCGCGGGGATGCCCATGGCGTTGGCGACGATCGCGGTGTGCGACGTGGGACCGGCGCCGTCGGTCACGATCGCGAGGACGCGGGCCGGGTCCAGGCCCGCGGTCACCGACGGGGCCAGGTCGAGCGCGACCAGGACGAACGGCTCGGGGTGGTCGGGAACGCCAGGGGCCGGCCTGCCCGAGAGCGCCGCGACGATGCGGTCGCGGACGTCGGCGATGTCGCGCGCTCGCTCGGCGAAGTACCCGCCCAGGGCCTCGAACTGCTGGGCGACGGACTCGGCGGCCTCCCACACCGCGCGCTCGGCGATCAGGTGCTCGTCGATGACGCGCCGCGCGGCGTCGGCCGCGAGCGTCGGGTCGGCGGCCATGGCGGCCGTGGCCTCGAGGACGTCGCGCGTGTCTCCCGTCGCGTTCGCCGCGGCGCGCTCGAGGTCCCCCTGGACCTGTGCCGCCGCGACCGGGATGCGGTCCGCCTCGGCCTGCAGGTCCGCGGTGGGCCGCAGACGGAGTCCGGGCGAGGGCTCCGCGAGCGGTTCGGGCAGGAAGACGACCGGTCCCACGACCTTGCCGGGGCACACCCCGATGCCGGTGATGGTCCGCTGTTCCTCGCTGGCCACGTCGTCCTCCAAGGTCTTGGTCGGGTCCGGCGATCGGCCGGTGTCCTCACCCGCAGTGTTCCCCAGCCGCGTGCGGTCCGCCAAGCGGACGGGCACGTGGTCCCCTGCCGAAATCGCCCGCACGCCCGCGCCCTCCGAGCGCCGACTGAGACTAGGGTGGAGGAAAGAGGCCTGTCCGCAGTCCTTCGCACAGGCAACGGCGCCCGCAGCACAGGAGTCAGGAGTTCGTACATGAGCAAGGCACAGCAGATCCTCGAGGCGCTCGGCGGACAGCAGAACGTCGTCGACCTCGAACCCTGCATCACCCGGCTGCGCGTCGAGGTGACCAACCCGACGCTCGTGGACGAGGCCCGGCTCAAGGCCACGGGGGCCTTCGGCGTGGTGCGATCGGGACGGATCATCCAGGTGATCGTCGGCCCGGAGGCCGACAACCTCGCCGCCGAGCTCGACACCCTGCGCTGACGCGAGCAGATGCCCCGCAGCGGACAGGACGCACGGCCCACGAGGCCCGGCTCGTCGCACGACGGGCCGGGCCTCGTGGTCACCGCGCCGCTGGCGGGGACGGTCGTAGCGCTCGAGGAGGTCCCCGACCCGGTGTTCTCCCAGGAGTTCGTGGGCCCCGGGCTGGCGATCGAGCCCGGGGCGGACGCGGCCGGGGTCTCGACGGTCGTGGCGCCGGTGTCAGGGACCATCGGGTCGCTGTTCCCGCACGCGTTCGCGCTCGAGACCGCCGAGGGGCGCACGGTCCTCGTGCACCTCGGGATCGACACGGTCAGGCTCGGTGGTGAGGGGTTCCAGCTCCACGTCGAGGCAGGAGACCGCGTCGAGGTGGGTGCGACGCTCATCACCTGGGAGCCCGCCCGGGTGGCCGCGCTCGGGCTGTCCACGGTGTGCCCGGTGATCGCGCTCCAGGGCGACCCCGGGCTGCTCGCGTCCCTGGTTCCCCCCGGGACCCAGGTCTCTGCGGGCGAGCCCGTCCTGACCTGGTCCTGAGGCGGCCGACCGGCGCTCTGCTAGCGCTCTGCGAGCGCTCTGCTAGCGCTCTGCCTGCGGTGACGCCTGGACGGTGTCCTGGGGCAGTTCCTGACGCACCGCGTCGCGGGGCGCGGTGGCGCTCGCGGGAGCCGACACCTGCGCGGGCGGTGTCCCGTGGGCGGGGACGAGCAGGTGGTCGACGGGGTCCGCCTCGACCGTCGAGGGGTCCTCGGCCCCGGCCATCGGGACGTGGGCCGCGGCGAGGCGCTCGCGGGCCGCCTTGCGCAGCGCCCGGGAGATCTCGCCCTGCATCGAGGCCTGGGTCTTGACGCTGACCTTGAGCACGAGCTCCTCGGGGCTCATGGACTCGATGCCGGACACGGCAGGCTGCTCGAGCAGGTACGTCCCCAGGACGGGGTCCGCGGCGACCTCCTCGCCCGCCTCGCGCAGGCAGCGCTGGACCTCGTCGAGGTCCGCGAAGTAGGCGACGTGCACCTCGGCCGAGGCTCGGCCCCACTCCTGCGACTTGTTGCCCGTGCGCAGGATCTCGCCGTTGCGGATGTACCAGAGGGTGCCGTCCCCGTCGCGCACCTTGGTCACGCGCAGCGCGACCTCCTCGACGGTCCCGGACACGACCCCGAAGTCGACCGAGTCGCCCACGCCGTACTGGTCCTCGAGCAGCATGAAGGTCCCCGAGAGGAAGTCCTTGACGAGGCTCTGGGCGCCGAACCCGAGCGCGACACCGACGATCCCCGCCGAGGCGAGGAACGGTGCGATGTTCATCCCGAGCTCGGTGAGGACCATGAGGACGATGGTCGTCCCGAACAGGATGTTGGCCGTCGAGCGCAGGACCGAGCCGATCGTCCGGGCGCGCTGTGCGCGGCGGGCGCTCGTGAGCGGGTTGGCACGCACCAGGATGGTGCCCACGGGAGACTCGGAGAGGCCCTTGAGGCCCTTCATGCCGCGGCGGTCGGTGATCGGGGTGCCGTCCGCGATGTGCTCGGTGACGTTGCCGATGATGCGCCGGACCACGGCCAGCGCGACCGAGCCGATCGCGATGATGAGGATGATCCGGAGGGGAGCGCCGAGGAACCACTCGAGCCAGATGCTGGCCTGGTCCGCGACCTTGTCGGTGACGTCGTCGAGGGGGGACGGGGTCGGTGATTCCATCCCGGCAGGCTACCGGTCGCGGCAGGGAGCCCGACGGCGTCGCGCACCCCGGGTGACGAGCCTCACCAGGGGATCGGGTGAGGAGCGCGGGGGGAGTGCGCGGGGTGTGCGGAGGACGTGTGGGGGACCCGCTGTCGCGCGCTGCGAGGGCGGACGGGGGCACGGTCCGGTGGCCGGGGCGACGCCGCGCCGGGCCGAAGGTCTGCCGAGCGGGTCGCCCTCTGGCAGGATCGCCTCGTGAGCGCTCTCCAACCTGTCACGGCCGACGTGCCCGAACCGCTGGTCCAGCTGGCCGCGGTCCACGGAGTGGCGCCCGACTTCTGGGGGTTCGACGGGGAACGTCGCCCCGTGAGCGCACAGACGCTCGTCGCGGTGCTCGAAGCGCTCGGGGTGCCCGCCTCGTCCCCCGAGAAGGTCGCCGTGAGCCTCGAGCACTCCGAGGACGACACGTGGCGCCAGATGCTGCCGCCCACGCTCGTCGTCCGACAGGGCGTCGGTGCACGCTTCCCCGTGCACGTCACGGACGGCTCCCAGGTCGAGGTGTGGGTCGAGCTCGAGCCCCCCGAGGCGCCGGGCTACCGGTCGACGGCCCCCGCGGTGCGCGAGCGTCGTGACCTGCCGCAGGTCGACGACTACGTCGAGCCCCGCACGGTCGACGGGCGGGCCGTGGGCCGGGCGACCTTCGCCGTCCCCGAGGACCTGCCCCTGGGGTGGCACGAGATCCACGCGACGAGCGACGGGACGCAGGCGCGAGCGACGCTCGTCGTGACGCCGCAGCGCCTCGAGCTCCCCGACCCCCTGCGCTCGGGAGGGCGCGCCTGGGGACTCATGGCGCAGCTCTACTCGGTGCGCTCGCGCGCCTCGTGGGGGGTCGGGGACCTGGCGGACCTCGCAGACCTCGCCTGGCTCGGCGCGCACCGGGCCGGTGCGGACTTCGTGCTCGTGAACCCGCTGGCCGCGGCCGAGCCACGGACCCCCATGACGCCCTCGCCCTACCTGCCCACGAGCAGGCGCTTCGTCAACCCGCTGTACATCCGCGTCGAGGACGTGCGGGAGACCGGGTACCTCACGGCGGCCGACAGGTCGCTCGTCGAGTGGGCCTTCGACCCCGTCCGTGACCTCAGCGCGGATCCCGGGCCGATCGACCGCGACGTCGCGTGGGAGGCCAAGAAGGCCGCGCTCGAGGTCGTGTTCGCCGCGCCGCGCTCGACCGCGCGCCAGGCGGCTCTCGACGCGTTCCGCAGCGAGCAGGGCAAGGGGCTCGAGGACTTCGCGACCTGGTGCGCGCTCGCGGACCACTTCGGCGACCAGGACTGGCCTCCGTACGCGCTCGACCCGTCCTCTCCCGGGGTCGCGGTGCTGCGCGAGCAGCTCGACGACCAGGTCGACTTCTACTGCTGGCTCCAGTGGGTGGCGGACGAGCAGCTCGAGGTCGCGCAGCGCACGGCACGCGAGGCCGGGATGTCGATCGGCGTCATGCACGACCTCGCGGTGGGCGTGCACCCGCACGGCGCGGACGCGTGGGCGCACCGCGACGTGCTCGCCGGCGGCGTGACCGTCGGGGCGCCACCGGACATGTACAACCAGCAGGGGCAGAACTGGTCGCAGCCGCCGTGGCACCCGCAGGCTCTCGCCCGGGCGGGCTATGCCCCGTACCGCGACCTGCTGCGCACCGTGCTGCGGCACGCGGGCGCGATCCGGGTCGACCACATCATCGGGCTGTTCCGGCTCTGGTGGATCCCGGGAGCCGCGCGCGCCGACGCGGGAGCCTACGTCCGCTACGACCACGAGGCGCTCATCGGGATCCTGTGCCTCGAGGCGCAGCGTGCCGGGGCGGTCGTGATCGGCGAGGACCTCGGGGTGTTCGAGCCCTGGGTCCGCGACTACCTGACCGAGCGCGGCATCCTCGGCACGTCCGTCCTGTGGTTCGAGAAGGGGGAGGGTGGTCGCCCCCTGCCCCCCGAGGACTACCGTCGGCTCGCGCTCGCCACGATCACCACGCACGACCTTCCGCCCACCGCCGGATACCTCGCGGGAGAGCACGTGGACCTGCGCGAGCGGCTGGGCCTGCTGACCGAGCCCGCCTACGTGGTCCGACGCGAGGCGCGCGAGGAGCGGGACACGATGGTCGCGCTGCTCGTCGAGCGCGGGCTCGTCGGTGAGGACCCGTCGGAGCGAGAGCTCGTCGAGGCGCTGCACGTGCTGATCACGCAGTCCCCCGCGGTGCTCCTCGGTGTCTCGCTCGCCGACGCGGTGGGGGAGCGGCGCACCCAGAACCAGCCGGGCACCGACCAGGAGTACCCCAACTGGAAGGTGCCGCTGGGCGACCCGTCCGGCAACGTGGTGCTGCTCGAGGACCTGTTCGACAACGCTCGGCTGCTCTCGCTCGCGAAGGTCATGCGCGAGGCGCTGTCCTGATCCTGCCGCCGAGGTAGTGGTCCGTCGGGGGGGGTGTGGGGTACGGCCCGCGCCCCCCGCCCAGCCCAGCGAACA
>NZ_JBHXBO010000082.1:0-17063 GCF_042726775.1 Oerskovia sp. NPDC060287 | reverse complement strand
CCCCGTCACCCCCTGGGGTCAGCCGACCCCGTCGTACGCGACGGTCCGGTCGACGCTCACCTTCTTTCCGTCCACCGTCCTGGTCACGGTGACCGTGGCCTCGCCCGCGGGGATCGTCGCTGCCCGAGCGTTGAAGCTCTGGCTCGCGCTCTTGCCCGGCAGCACCCCGACGAACGTCTTGGTGCCGTAGGGCGTCGTGACGACGACGTCGACCGGGACGTCCTCCTCGTTGACCGTGCGCACCGAGAGCAGCACCGTCGCGCCGCTGCGCTTGGCCGAGGCCTCGGCCGAGAAGGCGATCTCCGGGGCGGGCTCGGCGCACGTGAACCTCGCGTCTCCCCACACGCCGTGCGCACCGTTGATGGCACCGGGGCTCGTCGGGTCGACGATCAGGTCGACGTACTGCGCGCCCGTGACGTCGACCGAGACCTGCTCGGTCGGGAAGCCCGCCTGGAAGGTGGTGCCCTGGTACTTGTTGGCACCGTCGACGTCGACCTTGAAGATCACCGACCCCTTGAAGGGGTCCTCGAGCCCGGCGTCCGCGGTGAACGCCGTGCACTGCCCGCCGAGGTAGTACGTGACCTTCGACGCCGCGTGCACCCCCAGGCCCTTGGCATAGGTCTTCTTGAGCTCGGGCGTCGTGTTGATGACGAGCGGCTTGTCCGGGGACGAGGCCGAGTCCTTGTTGGCGACGTCCTTGCCGATCACGCCGTAGCCGTTGGTCGCCGACGTCCACGTGAGGTCGGAGGCCCAGACCGTCCCCTGCGGGGCGTCCGGCAGACCGAGAGTGGCGACCTTCATCGCGAACAGCTTGGCGTTGGTCTGCACCGGGAACGTGACGGACCGCAGCTCCTTGGCCGGGTTGAGGATCACGGTGTCGGAGTAGACCTGGTACTTGTACGTCGGGTACTCGTAGCCCGCCGGGTTGTTCTTGTTGTTGCGGCCCTGGCTCGCGACCGCGACGCTCGACCCGTTCAGGCCGCCCTGGAGCAGCCAGTTCGGGAAGAAGAACGACTGCTTGGACGTGGTGCCGTCCGCATAGGTGATGGTCACCTCGGGAGTGACCCCGGCACCGGCGGACGCCGAGCCGAGGAACGCGAGATGCGTCCCCTTGCCCGAGAGCGCGACCGTCTGCCCGTCGAGGGCCATCGAGTTCGCGACCCCCGGTGCTGCCGCGGGCCACGTGTACTCGACGGTGTCCTCGCCGCTCGTCACGGTCAGGGGATCGCCCCACGTGGCCCCGGCCGCCGCGAGCGCGTCCTCCGAGAACGACGCTCCCCCGCCGTCGAAGTTGCCGGCGTCCTTGGTCGCGAGCGACGTGACCGAGACGTGGTTGAACGCCGCCGCGAGGGTGCCGTAGGCGACGTAGAGCTGGTTGGCCCCCGACACCGTGCGCTCGTCGCCCGCCGCGTCGCGGTAGGTCGCACGAGCGCCCACGGTCTGCTGCCCGGCCGCGGAGCCCGCGGCCGGCGAGACCACCACGCGAGCCGTCACGCTCGCCCCAGGTGCGACCGAGGCAGCGGTCGTCCCGGTGCTGCTCACGAGCGTCCAGCCCTGCGGGAGGACGGGTTCGATCACCAGGTCGGTCTTGGCCTTGGTGCCGGTGTTGGTGAAGGTGAGCTCCGCCGTCGTCTCCTGGCCCTGGAAGACCTGGGCCGCGAGGCCCACGGTCACCGAGGCGCGGCCCGCGTCGGAGTCCTTGCCGCCGACCGCGCTGGTCCCGGCCAGGACGACCGTCGCCGAGGCGTCCGAGGCGATCGCGCCGAGCTTGACGCGCACCACCCCACCCGGTGCGGACGCGTCGTAGAACCAGCCCGTCGAGGCGGACTCGAGGGCTGCGGCGTCGGCGACCTGCGGGAGCGCCGCTCCCCCGACCGTGACGCCCGAGGGCGCCGATCCGGTGTGGACGTCGAGCAGGTACGGGCGCGCCGCAGCCTTGCCCGCGTAGTCCCCGACCCGCTCGCCGATCGTGACGGTCACGTCGCCGCCGTCCTGCTCGGGCGCAGAGACCGTGAGCTCCTGCGACGACGTCGCGTCGTCCTTGTAGGCGCGCGTGAGCTTGTCGTCCTCGTAGAGCGTGAAGCTCTCGTCGCCCTGGGGGTAGACGTCGAGCGTGATCGCCGAGTCCTCGGGCACGAGCGACGCGTTGCGCGCCACCATGCCCTGCGGGACGACCGCTCCGGCCCGCACGAACACGGGCAGCGTGTCGAGCGGGGCGCTGTACCCGTTGAGCACGCGACCGCCGTCGAGCACGTCGCCCGTCCAGTAGTCGACCCAGCGTCCTTCGGGCAGGTAGATCCCGTTGCGGATCTCCGAGTCGGAGAACACCGGCGCGACGAGGAAGTCCTCGCCGAGCAGGAACTCGTTGTTCGCCTCGGCCCCGTAGGACATGGGGTCCTGGGGGTACTCGAGCGCGAGCGAGCGCATCATCGGGGTGCCCGTCTCGTGGGAACCGGCCGCGAGCGTGTAGATGTACGGCATGAGCTTCTGCCTCAGCTGGAGGTACTTGCGGTTGATCTCGGTGGCCTCGTCGCCGTAGAGCCACGGCCGCTTGTCGACCGAGGCCCAACCGCTCATCGAGTACAGCGCCGGCGCGAAGGCCTTCCACTGCAGGTCGCGCACGTAGGACTTCGTGGACCCACCGAAGATCCCGTCGACGTCGCCCGTGCTGAACGCGAGCCCGGAGTTCCCGGCCCCCGTGAGCGCCGAGATCTGCCAGCGCACCGCGTCGAGGTTGCCCGAGTGGTCACCCGTCCACTGCATGCCGCAGCGCTGCGACCCGGCCCACCCCTCGACCATGAGGGACGTGCCGCGCGCGTCCGAGTAGTCCTCAAAACCCTTGTAGGCGGACTCGCAGCCCGTCAGCGCCAGGCGGTAGCCGTTGCCGACCCACGCGACGTCGAGCTTGCGCATGCGCACGCCCGCGTCACCGACCTCGTACTCCTGGTTCGTGAGCGACCGCTGGGTCCACAGGCCCGTGACCAGGTCCGAGTCCTCGGCGATCTGGGCGACCGTCTCCGGCAGGTCCTGGTACTCGCAGCCGTAGCCGTCGTTGACGAGCATCCAGCCCGCCGGCATGTCGTTCTCCTTGAACCGCGCGGCCGTGACGGCGGCCTGCGGGGTCTTCTGCTTGATCCCCTCGGGGTCGCCGAAGCCCGACGACGAGTACGTGGGGTTGGAGCGGTTGTAGCAGTCGGCGTCCCCGTACTCGAGCGCGTAGACGGGCGGCATGAGGGGGCGGCCCGTGAGCTGGGTGTACCCGTCGAGCGCACCCTTGTAGTCGCCCACGAAGTAGTAGGCGTCGAAGCGCCGCTCCTCGTGGGTGGTCGTGGCCTCGTCCGTGAAGGCGTAGGTCCCTCGGGCGAACGTGTTGCGCAGCGCTCCGTAGCCGTTCGACGTCATGTAGTACGGCACCGCGTTGGGGTAGCCGTCGTCGTCCCAGTCGAAGTTCCGCGCGATGTTGATGGTCGCGCCCGTGTGGATCGAGCGGCCGTTCTGCATGCCGCCGCCGAGGAACTGCTCTGCCGCAGCGGTGCGCAGGTGCTGGGTCGCCGAGGAGGCGCCGAAGGTCAGGGGCGCCGACTCGTCCCAGACGACCGAGCCGTCGGCACGCACGAGCGTCATCCGGCCCGTCGCCTTGTCGATCTTCAGGGTGACCTTCGCGGTCGCGAGCGTGATGGTCGCGCCGTCGGTCACGGTCGGGGTGCTGCCTGCGAACTCGTCGAGCCCGACGACGATGTTCGCCGTGCGCGTCGCGTCGCCCTGGGGCGTGTTCGCCGGGTCGGAGAACGTCCCCGAGGGGTCGGCCTCGACGCGCAGCGTCTCGTCGTCGAGGAACGTCACACGGTAGGCGCCGGTGCCTGCCGTGAGAGTGACCTCGTTGCCGACGGCCGTGACCTGGGTGATCGCGCCGAGCGGCTTGCCGGCCGCGTCGACGGGGACCTCAGGGGTCACGGGCTTGGGTGCGGCTGCTGCTGCCGCGAGCGACGTCGATGCCGGCGCGGCGGGGGCCGCGCCGGCAGGGACGGAGACGAGGCCTGTGCCCACGAGCGCCAGTGCGGCGATCGAGGCGGCCAGGACCCGGGATGAAGGCAGTGCGCCGCGACGGGGGGTCGCGGGGCGGCGCTGGACGACCGGTTTCATTGAGCTCCCTTGCCTAATGACTGGTTGTGCGTGTTTTAGCCTTGAACCACGCACTAAGAATCAGTCACCTCGGCGAAGGAGGCAAGAGATACGGAAGTACTAGCGCAGATGTACAACTTTCAACCAGGCCTCGGCGAGGAGGTCGTGGCCTGCGGGCGTGGGGTGGACACCGTCGTACGCCCATGCCTCGGGGCCCAGCCCGCTCGTCGCGACCGCCTGGGCGAAGGGCCCGTCGGTCGCCACGAGCGGCAGGCCGTAGGACCCGGCGAGCCGGCGCACGACCTGGATCTTCGGGTCGAGGTCCTCGCGCCAGCCCCACTGCTCCGTGCGCACAGGCACCAGGAACGGCTCGACCAGGACGATCGAGGCCTGCGGCGCCCCGGCGAGCGTGCGGTCGAGCAGGTCGCGGTACCCGGTCTCGAAGTCCTCGGCACTGGTCTCGTCGCCCGCGTCGTAGCGGCGCCACGTGTCGTTGATGCCGATCTTGATCGAGACGAGGTCGGGCTCCAGGGCGAGGACGTCCTGGTCCCAGCGGGCCTGGAGGTCGACCACCCGGTGGCCGCCGACACCCCGGTTGAGCACCGTGACGCCGCGCCGACCGCACACGCCCGCGACACGGGCCGCATACCCGTGCCCCAGGCCGAACTCCCCCTCGGCGAGCCGACCCGCGTCGGTGATCGAGTCACCGATCAGCACGACCCGCGAGCCACGGCCGAGCGACGGGCCGCTCACGCGACGCCCCCGCGCGCACCCTGGGGCTCGGGCGAACCGGCCGCGGTCGCCGCGGCCACGCGGCTCTCCTCGACGGTCGAGGCCATCTGCGTGAGCGCGTCACGGAGGGGTGCGTAGTGCGCGACGACGGCGTCGCGGTAGGCCTCGGCGTCCCCCGCCTCGGCCGCGCGGAGCATGTCCCCGTGCGCCTTGGCCGTGAGGTCGATCTGGTCGGGGGCCGGCAGGCCGAGCTTGGGAGAGACGACCTGGTGCACGTCCCAGAACGCGGTGCCGAGCTGCGCCACCAGGAAGTTGTCGAGGTGGGCGAGCAGGTGCGAGTGGAACGCGCGGTCCTCCTCGAAGAAGTCCTCGCCGGCCCGCGCCTTGCGCTCCATCTCGGCGACGAGCCGCTCGAGCTCGGGGTTCCGGCTGCCGGCCATCTCCGTGACGATCTGCTCGGCCATCGAGATGTCGAGCGCCTGACGGACCTCGACGACCTCGCGCAGCGCCGAGAAGTCGTCACCGGGGATCAGGACCCCGCGGAAGACGAGGCCCTCGACGAGCGGCTTGAGCGAGAGCTGCCCCACGTACGTGCCGTACCCGTGCCGCACCTCGACGATGTCGAGCGCCGCGAGCGTGCGGATCGCCTCGCGGACGTTCGACCGGCTGACACCGAGCAGCGAGCAGAGCTCGGCCTCGGTGGGCAGCAGGTCACCGGGCCGCAGGTGGGCCCGCAGGATGTACTCCTTGATCTGCTCCGTCGTCGTCGGGGGACGAACCCCCTGTCGAGCGAATCCCCCATGATCCACGGGATCGGTAGCTGTCATGCGCCTTGACCTCCTCAGGAATTGCCTCTACCGTTCAACCCTACCAGCGTCAGACATCAGACGTCCTATATCTGGAGAGTTCATGGCTACCTCGATGGCGAATAGCACGAACGCGACCGACACCTCTCGCCGCAGCTTCCTCAAGCTCGCCGGCGTGATCGGCGCAGGAGCGGTCCTGGCGAGCGCGGTCGCCGCCTGTGGCGGACCGGCGTCCACCTCGGCCGACCCGCAGACCACCCCCGCCGGCAGCGGGACCAAGCCCAACCTCGACGGCACGATCGAGGCAGGCATCTCGTACGCCCTGTCCACGGGCTTCGACCCCATGACGACGTCGGGCGCCGTGACCATGGCCGCCAACTGGCACGTCCTCGAGGGACTCGTCGAGCTCGACCCCGCAGCCCGCACGCCCTACGCCGCGCTCGGCAAGGAGCTGCCCAAGAAGATCGACGAGACCACCTGGGAGGTCACGCTCCGCGACGGGGCCACCTTCCACGACGGCTCCCCCGTCACGACCGACGACGTGGTCTTCAGCTTCAACCGCGTCCTCGACCCGGCGAACGCCTCGCTCTACTCCCAGTTCCTGCCCTTCCTCGCCTCGGTCACGGCCAAGGACGACAAGACGGTCACGTTCACGCTCAACTACCCGTTCGGCCTGTTCGTCGACCGCGTCTCGGTCGTCAAGATCGTCCCGAAGGCCATCGTCGAGGCCGACCCCAAGGCGTACGACTCGCTGCCCGTCGGCACCGGCCCGTACAAGCTCACGAGCGCCACGGTCGACGACAAGATCACGTTCGAGCGCTTCGACGCCTACAACGGTTCGCGCCCGGCCCTCGCCAAGGCCATGACCTGGAACCTGCTCTCGGACGCCGCCGCCCGCGTGACCGCGGTCGAGTCGGGTCGCGTCCAGTCGATCGAGGACGTGCCCTACCTCGACGTCGAGCGCCTCTCCAACGCCGTCACGGTCGAGTCGGTCCAGTCGTTCGGCCTGCTGTTCATGATGTTCGACTGCACCAAGGCGCCGTTCACGGACAAGCGCGTGCGCCAGGCGTTCTTCCATGCGCTCGACATGGACAAGATCATCAGCACCGGCCTGCTGGGCAACGCGACCGCGGCCACGAGCTTCCTGCACAAGGAGCACCCGTCCTACGTCGAGGCCGGCACGGTCTACACGTACGACCCGGCCAAGGCCAAGAAGCTCCTGACCGACGCGGGCGTGAGCGACCTGTCGATCACGCTCCTGACGACCGACACGAGCTGGGTCAAGGACGTCGCCCCGCTCATCAAGGAGGACCTCGACGCGGTCGGGATCTCCACGACGCTCGACATCGGTCAGTCCGGCGGCCAGTACAAGAAGGTCGACGACGGCCAGCTCGAGGTCATGGTCGCCCCCGGCGACCCGTCGGTCTTCGGCAACGACCCCGACCTCCTCCTGCGCTGGTGGTACTCGGGCTCGGTGTGGCCGGTCAAGCGCTACCGCTGGGCCAGCACGCCCGAGTTCGCCGAGGTCACGCGTCTGCTCGACGCGGGCGCCGCAGAGCAGGACGCCACCAAGCAGAAGAAGACCTGGGGCGAGATCTACGACATCCTCTCGGACGAGGTCCCGCTCTACCCGCTGCTGCACCGCAAGCTCCCCACGGCCTGGGAGGACTCCGCGCTCGACGGGTTCAAGCCCATCCCCGTCACGGGTCTGTCCTTCCTGGACGTCTCCCGCACCGCCTGACGTCCCCGTGTTCCGGGTGACGGCGGCGCCCCTCCCTGCGCCGCCGTCACCCACCCCGACCCCGAGGAGTACCGCGTGACCGCGCTCCTACGACTGACCGGACGACGCCTGCTCGCCCTGCCCGTCATGATCCTGGGCATCACCCTGCTCGTCTTCGTCGTCATGCAGTTCGCGCCCAGCGACCAGGCGACCAACGCCCTCGGCGAGTCCGCCACGGACGCCGCCAAGGAGGCCTACCGCGCCGCCAACGGGCTCAACGACCCGATGCTCGTGCAGTACGGCAACTTCCTGGCCGGCCTCGTGCGTGGCGACATGGGCATGACCGTGCCGCCCTCCCAGCCCGTGAGCGAGCTCATCTCCAACGCGTTCCCGCTCACGCTCCAGCTGACCTTCATGGGCCTGGCGATCGCCGTCGTGCTCGCCCTGGTGCTCGGTGTGAGCGCCGCGCTCTACCGCGACCGCTGGCCCGACCAGGTCATCCGCGTCCTGTCGATCGCGGGCGTCGCGACGCCGTCGTTCTGGCTCGCGATCCTCCTCATCCAGCAGTTCTCGCTGCGGCTCGACTGGTTCCCCTCGGGCGGCTACACGAACCCCGCGGACGACTTCGGGATGTTCCTCGCCTCGATGTTCCTGCCCGCGCTCTCGCTCGCCATCCCCGTCGCGGCGTCGCTGACACGCGTCGTCCGTACCGCGATGGTCGAGGAGCTCGACCGCGACTACGTGCGCACCGCGATCGGCTCGGGCCTGCCGCGCGGCGTCGTGGTGGGACGCAACGTCCTGCGCAACGCGCTCATCACGCCCATCACGGTCCTCGGCCTGCGCGTCGGCTACCTCATGGGCGGCGCGGTCATCATCGAGGTCATCTTCGACCTGCCCGGGATGGGCAAGCTCATCCTCAACGGGGTCACCGCGAGCGACACCGCCCTGGTGCAGGGAGTGACGCTGACCGTCGCCCTGACCTTCGTGGTCGTCAACATCCTGGTCGACCTCCTCTATCTCGTCGTCAACCCTCGAATCCGGACGGTGTGACATGCGTCGGAAGCTGACAGAACGTCTGTCCCGCCCGGGTCTGCGCCTCGCCGCTCTCCCCCTGGGCTCCAAGATCGCCCTGGCGTTCGTGCTCCTGGTCGCGCTGCTCGCGATCTTCGCGCCGCTCGTGGCGGCCTACGACCCGCTGCAGTCGGGCACCCCGGCCCAGCCGCCCTCGGGCGAGCACTGGTTCGGCACGGACCGCACGGGCCGCGACATCTTCTCGCGCATCGTCTACGGCGCTCGCTACTCGCTCGTGATCGGCCTGGGGGCCACTGCGGTGGCCCTCGTGGCCGGCGCGATCCTCGGCTCGATCGCCGCGACGGCCCACAAGGCCGTGAGCGAGACCCTGATGCGCATCCTCGACATCATCATGGCCTTCCCCGGCATCGCCCTGGCCGTGGTCTTCGTGGCCGTGTGGGGCAAGTCCCTGCCGGTCCTCATCTTCACGATCGCGTTCCTCTACACCCCGCAGATCGCCCGCATCGTCCGGGCCAACGTCCTGAGCCAGTTCGGCGAGGACTACGTGTCGGCCGAGAAGGTCATCGGCGCACGCACCTCGCTGATCCTGATGAAGCACGTGGCCCGCAACTGCATCGCCCCGATCATGGTCTTCGCGACCGTGCTGGTCGCCGACGCCATCGTGTTCGAGGCGAGCCTGTCGTTCATCGGCGCGGGCGTGCAGGACCCCGAGCCGTCGTGGGGCAACGTGATCGCCTACGGCCGCAACCTGCTGCTCAACGGCGGCTGGTGGGCGACGTTCTTCCCGGGCATGGCGATCCTCCTGACGGTCCTCTCGCTCAACGTCCTGTCCGAGGGCCTGACGGACGCGATGGTCCGCCCCGCGGCCCGCAAGCCGGCCGAGGCCCGCGCGGCCGCCGCGTCGGCGGAGGACGCCGCGCACGCCACGGACCCGCTCACGGAGCCCGACGCCGACGCTCCCCTCGAGTACTCGGGCGCGGCCGACCTGCGCGAGCCTCGCGTGCTCGACGAGCTCGTCGCGGACACCTCGGTCGTCCCCGACCCGGAGATCGCGGTCGCCGCGGCCGCCGCGCAGCGCGAGGCCCTCGCGGTCCAGCTCGAGCGCCTGCGCGTCGCCGAGCAGGACCGCACCGACCGCCTGGTCTACACGGGCGACGCCGCTCCCCTGCTCGAGGTCAAGAACCTCTCGATCCGCTTCCCGGAGCGGCACGGCGACGTGGCGGTCGTGGACGACATCAGCTTCTCGGTGCGCCCCGGCGAGACCATGGCGCTCGTGGGCGAGTCCGGCTGCGGCAAGTCGCTCACGAGCCTCGCGGTCATGGGCCTGCTGCCCACGTCGGCGCAGGTCACGGGAGAGATCCTGCTCGACGGCGTGGACCTGCTCACGGCGACCCCGGCCCGCCGCAACGCGCTGCGCGGCCACGAGATGGCGATGGTCTACCAGGACGCGCTCAGCTCGCTCAACCCGTCGATGCTCATCCGCACGCAGATGGCCCAGCTCGTCAAGCGCGGCGGGACGCGCACCGCGGTCGAGCTCCTCGAGCTCGTGGGCCTCGACGCCCAGCGCACGCTCAAGAGCTACCCGCACGAGCTCTCGGGCGGCCAGCGTCAGCGCGTGCTCATCGCGATGGCCCTGACCCGCGACCCTCGCCTGGTCGTGGCCGACGAGCCGACCACGGCCCTCGACGTCACGGTCCAGAAGCAGGTCGTGGACCTGCTCAACGAGCTGCGTGACGAGCTCGGGTTCGCGATGGTCTTCGTGAGCCACGACCTGGCGCTCGTCGCCTCGCTCGCGCACCGCGTGACGGTCATGTACGCGGGCCAGGTGGTCGAGTCGGCCCCCGTGCCGAGCCTGCTCATGCACCCGCAGCACGAGTACACGCGAGGTCTGCTCGGGGCGGTCCTGTCGATCGAGTCGGGCGCGGAGCGCCTGCACCAGATCCCCGGCACGGTCCCCTCCCCGCGCGACTTCGCGACGGGCGACCGCTTCGCGCCCCGGTCCTCGCGACCGCAGGACGCGTTCGTGCCCCGCCCCCCGCTGCGCACGCTGCCGGGGACCGACCACCGCTATGCGAGCCACACGGAGTCGACCGACAGCGGTCTCCTCGTCCAGGAAGGTGCCCGATGAGCGACGACACGCCCGTGCTCGAGCTGAAGGACGTGCACGTGGTGCACAAGGCCCGCACCGGCAAGCTCTTCCGTCCGGACCGCGTCCACGCGGTCGCGGGGGTGGACATGGCCGTGCGGCGCGGCGAGACCATCGGGATCGTGGGTGAGTCGGGCTGCGGCAAGTCGACGCTCGCGAAGGTCATGGTGGGCCTCCAGGCGCCCACGAGCGGCGACGTGGTCTTCAACGGCCGGAGCGTCCTCAAGCGCAACGCCAGGACCCGCAAGGAGTTCGGGCGCGCGATCTCGATCGTGTTCCAGGACCCGTCGACGGCCCTCAACGGCCGCATGCTGGTCCGCGACATCCTGCGCGACCCGCTCGACGTGCACGGGATCGGGTCGCCGCGCGACCGCGAGAAGCGCGTGTCGGAGCTGCTCGACCTCGTGGGTCTGCCCCAGTCCGCGCTCGACGTGCTGCCGAGCCAGGTCTCGGGCGGCCAGCGCCAGCGCGTGGCGATCGCCCGCGCCCTGGCGCTCGAACCCGACGTGATCGTCGCGGACGAGCCCACCTCGGCGCTCGACGTCTCGGTGCGCGCACAGGTGCTCAACCTGCTGACCGACCTCAAGGCGCGCCTGAACCTCGGGCTCGTGTTCATCTCGCACGACATCCAGACCGTCAGGTACGTCTCGGACCGCATCGCGGTCATGTACTTCGGCAAGGTCGTCGAGGAGGGCACGGCCGAGGAGGTCTTCGACCGCCCGACGAACGACTACACCCGGACCCTGCTCGGCGCCGCGCCGACCCTGCTCTGACGGTCCCCCACATCCACCCGGTGCCGGGCGGTCGTCCCGCCCGGCACCACCGCACCATCCTTGGAGTCTGCTGTGCCCACCTCGACCACGCCCACCTTCGCCGGCGTCATCCCTCCGGTCGTCACGCCCCTCACGGCGGACGGCGAGCTCGACCGCGCGTCCTTCGAGCGCGTCATCACCAGCCAGCTCGACGCGGGCGTGCACGGCCTGTTCGTGCTCGGCTCGTCGGGTGAGGTCGCCTACCTCGACGACGCGCGCCGCACCCAGGTCATGGAGGCCGCCGTCGAGATCACGGCCGGCCGCGTCCCCGTCATGGCGGGCGTGATCGACCTGACGACGCACCGCGTCGCGGACCAGGTCCGTCGCGCGGTCGACGCGGGCGTCGACGCGGTCGTCGCGACCGCCCCGCTGTACATCCGCACGAACGACGAGGAGATCGAGCGTCACTTCCGCGGCGTGGCCGCGGCGAGCGACCTGCCGTTGTTCGCGTACGACGTCCCGGTGTGCGTGCACTCGAAGCTCGACCTGGGCATGCTCGTGCGCCTGGGCACTGAGGGCGTCATCGCAGGCGTCAAGGACTCGAGCGGCGACGACGTCGGCTTCCGTCGCCTGGTGGCGGCCAACCGTGCGGCGGGCAGCCCCCTGCGCCTGTTCACGGGCCACGAGGTCGTGGTCGACGGCATGCTCCTGCTCGGCGCCGACGGCGTGGTCCCCGGCCTCGGCAACGTCGACCCGGCCGGCTACGTGCGCCTGTGGGACGCGGCGCAGGCCGGCGACTGGGCCGCGGCGCGCGACGAGCAGGACCGCCTCGCGGCGCTCTTCGAGATCGTCTTCCAGCCCCGCGGGTACAGCGGCGGCGCGAGCGGCCTGGGCGCGTTCAAGACCTCGCTCCAGCTCCTCGGCCTGATCGAGTCCAACGTCATGACGACCCCCGCCCCCGCCCTGGAAGGCGAGGTCGTGGACCAGATCAAGGTGATCCTCGCGGAGGCCGGGCTGCTGTGACGCGCTCCCCGATCAGCCACCGCACCGCCGTCGGGATCGACCTGGGCGGTACCAAGATCGCCGCCGGGCTCGTGCGCGACGACGGCACGGTCCTCGCCCGGGCCGGGGTCCCCACCCCTGCCCGGGAGGGGGCGGCCGCGATCCTCGACGCGGTCGCGCGCCTGGTCGGGCTCGTCCTGCCCGACGGCGTCGACGCACCCGGGTCGCCCGACGTCCTGGTCGGGGTCGGCATCGGCTCGGCCGGGGTGATCGACTCGGGCCGCGGGACCGTGGTCTCCGCGACCGACGCCCTCACGGGCTGGGCCGGGACCGACCTCACGGGCGGGATCTCGGCTCGGCTCGCGGCCACGGGCAGTCCCGCCGCGCGCCTGCCCGTGCTCGCGGACAACGACGTGCACGCCCACGCGCTGGGCGAGCACTGGCTCGGCGCGTGCGCGGGGACGCGCACCGCGCTGGTGGTCGCCGCCGGTACCGGGGTCGGCGCGACGCTCCTGCTCGACGGCTCGCCCCAGCACGGCGCCCGGCACGTCGCGGGCCACCTCGGGCACCTTCCCGTGGCCGAGGCCGCGGGGCTCCCGTGCACGTGCTCGCGCACGGGTCACCTCGAGGCCGTCGGGTCCGGCCCGGCGCTGCACGCGCTCTACCTGCGCCTGGGCGGCGACCCGGCGCACACGACGGCCCGTGCGGTGTGCGAGGTCGCCGGCGACGACACGGTCGCGCGCCACGCGGTCGTCGTCGCGGCGACAGCCCTGGGCCGCACGGTCGGTGGCGTCGCGAACATGCTCGACCCGGAGGTCGTCGTGGTCAGCGGCGGCCTCGCCGGGGCCGGGGCGCTCTGGTGGGACACCATGAACGCCGCGCTCGCCACCGAGCTCATGCCGCCGCTCGCGGGCCTGCCCGTGGTCCCGGCCGTGCTCGGCGGGGACGCCGCGGTCCTCGGTGCCGCCCGGCTCGCGCTCGCCGCGCACAGCGACACCCGTGGTGCGGCCACGTCCCTCCCGCAGGACCTCGAGGTCGGCCTCGACCTCGTCACCGCTCTCCCGTCCGCCCCCTCGGCTCCCCGGAGGAACCCGTGACCGACAGCCCGTCGACGCCGCCCGGCGCCCCCGCGCAGGACCCCCTGATCGCTCTGCGTGGTGGTCTGGTCGTCTCGTGCCAGGCCTACCCCGGCGAGGCCATGCGCGACCCGCGCACCATGACCCAGGTCGCGCTCGCCGCGGTCGAGGGCGGCGCGGCGGGCATCCGCGTCCAGGGCGTCGCGGACATCGAGCACGTCACGCGGGCGTTCGCGGAGCGCAAGATCACCGTGCCCGTCACGGGGCTGTGGAAGGACGGGTCCGACGGCGTCTTCATCACCCCGACGCTGCGCCACGCGGTCGCGGTCGCCGAGGCCGGTGCGACGATCGTCGCGATCGACGGGACCCGCCGCCCGCGGCCCGACCGACTGAGCCTCGCGGGCACGGTCGCCGGGCTGCGCGAGCACACGTCCGCGCTCGTCATGGCCGACTGCGGCAGCCTCGACGACGCGCTCGCAGCCTTCGACGCCGGGGTCGACGTGGTCGGCACCACGCTGTCGGGGTACACGGGCGAACGTCCCCGCACCGACGGTCCGGACCTCGAGCTGCTCGCCGAGCTCGTCGAGCGCCTCGACCTGCCCGTCATCGCCGAAGGACGCGTCCACTCGCCCACCCAGGCGCGGGCCGCGCTCGACGCGGGGGCCTGGGCCGTCGTGGTCGGGACCGCGATCACGCACCCCACGAGCATCACGGGGTGGTTCGTCGACGCGCTGACGCACTGACGGCCCACCCCACCCACCCGAGCCCCACCCGTCCGGGGTCGTCCGCACCGACGCCGACACCCCGAACACCGTGACCAGCACCACGGGTCGCGACGACCACGGCGGTCCCGCACCCCTCCGCCCGACGCACGCTCCGCCGTCGGGCACCTCGCACCAGGAGCACCCACAGACCGGACCCCCGCACCCGACTCGGTGCCGAGGCGGAGGTCCGCGCCGTGCACACCCCGCGCCCCGGGGCGGGCACGGCACCCGCAGGACCGCACCGTGCACCAAGAGCTCTGACCCGACGAAGCCAGGAGTATCTGATGCCACTGCACCCATCCACCCCAGCGACCCCACCCGACCCGCGGTCACCGGCGTGCGCACGCCGCCGCGGGTCGCGCGCGGCCCTCGCGGCCGGGCTGTCCCTGCTCCTCGTGGCCCCCGCCGCGAGCGCCCAGGCGTTCGACCCCTTCCCGCCCGCCGCGACCGACGGGCCCGGGACGTTCTCCGAGCAGACCCTCGCGGTCGGCGGCACGGGCGGTTACGCGAACTACCGCATCCCCGCGCTGACCACGACGAACGACGGCACGATCCTCGCCTCGTACGACGGGCGCCCGTTCAACGCGGGCGACGCCCCGCAGCCCAACTCGATCCTGCAGCGCGTGAGCCGTGACGGCGGCGCCACCTGGGAGGCAACGACCGTCGTGGCCGCGGGGTACGGGACGAACTCGTCCCCCGACAAGTACGGGTTCTCGGACCCCAGCTACGTCGTGGACCGCGAGACCGGCACGATCTTCAACTTCCACGTGAAGTCGTTCGACCAGGGCTTCGGCGGGTCGGCCACGGGCATCGACCCGACCAACCGCCAGATCCTGCACGCCGCGGTCAGCGTCTCCGAGGACGGGGGCGAGACGTGGGAGGGCCGCGTCATCACCGAGGGCGCCAAGGACCCGTCGTGGGCCGGCATCTTCGCGGCCTCGGGCGAGGGCATCCAGCTGCGCTACGGCGAGCACGCCGGACGCCTGGTCCAGCAGTTCACGGCCCGCACGGGCGGGACCTACAAGGCCTACAGCGTCTACTCCGACGACCACGGCGCCACGTGGGCACACGGCGAGGCGTTCGGCACGGGCATGGACGAGAACAAGTCGGTCGAGCTCTCCGACGGTCGCGTCATGATGAACTCGCGCGACTCCGCGGGCAGCAAGTACCGCAAGATCGCGTTCTCGAGCGACGGCGGGCACACCTACGGCCCCGTGACCCTGGACCGCCAGCTCCCCGACCCGACCAACAACGGGTCGATCTCGCGCCTGTACCCCGACGCCCCCGAGGGCTCGGCCGAGGCGAAGATGCTGCTGTTCAGCAACTCCAACAGCACCACGGGCCGCGAGAACGTGACCGTGCGCCTCTCGTGCGACGACGGCGCGACCTGGCCCGGCTTCCGGGTCGTCAACCCCGGCTCGGGCGCCTACTCGACGCTCTCGCCCCTCGGCGACGGGCGGTTCGGTCTCCTGTACGAGACGCAGGGCATGAACGCCATCTCGTTCGCGAGCTTCGACCGGGAGTGGCTCAACGCCACGTGCGCCTCGACCGTCGTGCCGGACACGACCGTCGCGACGGGCGCCACGGTACAGGTCCCCGTCAAGGTCACCAACCAGAACCAGGCGCCGCTCGGCGCCTCGCGCCTGACGATCGACGCCCCCGTGGGCTGGAGCGCGACCACGGTCGACGTCCCGGCGCTCGCGGTCGGCGCGACGGTCACGGTCCAGGTCGCGCTCACGGCGTCCGCGACCGCCCCGGCGACCACGGCCGCCAACCCCGTCCGCGTCCAGAGCGTCCTGACCGCGGCCGACGGCACGCAGGCCCGCGCGTACGGCTACGTGAGCGTGACCGGCGGTCCCTCGGGGGGAGCCGTGACCTCGCTCGCGGTGTTCGGGAAGTACACGACCGACCGTGACGTGGCGGCCCAGCCGTACACGGTCGGCGAGCGTGTCCCCTACTCGTTCCGCGTCTACAACACCGGGACCACGGCCTACCGCTCGACCGCGACGGGCAACCTGACGAACTTGTCCCCGGGCTGCAACTGGAGCAGCCTGCCCGCAGGCGGAACCTACCTGTGCGCGCTCGCGTACCGCGTCGTGACGGCCGGCGACCTCGCGGACGGCTTCTTCGTCCCCGAGACCCGCTGGTACATGAACGCCGACCAGGCGTCCTCGGTCGCGCTCACGGGCGAGCCCGTCGACCTGGTCGACCGTCGCCCCTCGCTCGCCGTCACGGCAGGCGAGCCCACGGTCGAGGACACCGACGGGAACGGCTCGGTGAACGCGGGCGACGTCGTGGTCAACCAGGTCACGGTGCGCAACACCGGCAACGTGCGGCTGACGGGGGTCGGGTCGGCGGGCCTGTGCACACTGCCCGAGCTCGCGGCAGGCGCCGAGGCGTCGTGCGGCACGGTGCGCCGCACGCTCACCGCGGCCGACGTCGCGGCGGGCTCGCTCGCGGGCCGGACCATCACGGTGGACGCCGCGAACGGCGGCCTCGCCGTGACCGGACGGGTCGACGTGGCTCCCTACGAGGTGCCCACGACCCCCGTCTCGCCGGTGGCGATCGACGTCACCGCGAGCGCCCAGTGCGTGGCGGGCAAGGTCCAGCTCACGGGCCGTGCCGTCAACGCCGGGGACGAGGCGGTCGACGTCACGATCCGCACGAGCGCCGGCTCCAAGTCGTTCGCGGGGGTGGAGGCCGGGCGCAGCGCGTCGCAGCGGTTCGCGACACGCTCTGCCTCGGTGGACACCGGGCAGGTCTCGTTCGACGTCACGGCCGGGGGCGCGACGTCCACGCTCGTCGCCTCGTACGACGCGACGACGTGCTGATCAACGGCTGACCCGCGACGGATCCACCTCGGGGTGCGGCGCCCTGCCTGGCGCCGCACCCGCACCACAGACCTCGGCCC
>NZ_JBHXBO010000081.1:0-17141 GCF_042726775.1 Oerskovia sp. NPDC060287 | reverse complement strand
GTGCGGGCACGTCGACCTGGCACTCATCCCTCCCCGACGAGCCCCCTCACCACGCGGTACGACAGGTGCGTCACCAGATGGTTGCTGCTCACCGGCCCGGGCTCGACCCGCAGGTCGCCCAGGCCCTCGAACAACCGCTCGCCCGCCCCCAGGAGCACGGGCGCGACATGGAGCCCGAACTCGTCGACGAGGCCCGCCGCGAGGTATGCCCGCATGGTCGAGGCGCCGCCCGCGATCCCGACGTGCCCGTCGCGGGAGGCGGCGAGCGCCTGCGACAGCGCGGACTCGATACCGTCCGTGACGAAGAAGAACGTCGTGCCGCCCTGCATGACGAGGGGTTCGCGCGGGTGGTGCGTGAGCACGAACACGGGCGCGTGGTAGGGCGGTTCCTCGCCCCACCATCCCCTCCAGGACTCGTCCCACGGCCCGCGACCGGGCGCGAACATGTTGCGCCCCATGACGAAAGCGGTGGGGGCGGCGATGGACTCGAGCGCGGCCGTGTTGGCCTCGGGCTCCTCGAACATCCACCGGTGCAGCTCCTCGCCGCCCTCGCCGAGGGGGTTCTCGAGGGACTGGTGCGGTCCCGCGACGTACCCGTCGAGGGACAGCCCGACGTCGAACGTCACCCTGCCCACGGCGCTCACACCGACTTCCGGGTCCGGCGGATACCGACGAACAGGCCCACGGCGCACGTGACCGCCGCAGCGACCACGCCCCACAGGACCTCGGTGCTCGCGAACGTCCCGCCGAACAGGGCCCGCTCGGCGTCGACCATGTAGGTCAGCGGGTTGAACTTCGACGCGGTCTGCATCCATGACGGTCCGGCCTCGAGCGGCAGCATCATGCCGGACAGGATGAGCAGCGGGAACAGCAGCGACTGCTGCACGCCCCAGAACAGCCACTCGCGGTTCTTCGCGGCGAGGGCGAGCGCGCACGACAGGGCGCCGACGCCCACGCCGAACAGCCCCAGGAGCGCGAGGCCCGCGAGCGCGTGCAGCGGGTAGAACGTGAAGCCGAACGGGATGCACACGACCGCGATGAGGAGCCCCTGGACGACGAGCGGAGCGAACTCCTTGAGGGCACGGCCCACGAGGATCGCCGACCGGTCGAGCGGCGTCGCGAGGACCCGCTCGTAGGAGCCGGTCATCATCTCGTAGAGCAGGTTCGAGCCCGTCATGGAGGTGCCGAACAGGGAGATCATGACGATCACGCCGGGCACGAACCACTGGAGCGTCGCGGCGGTCGACCCGCCGGGTCCGCCCATGCCGCCGCCCACGGCGCCGGTCAGCAGCGGTCCGAACAGGGCCAGGAAGATCAGCGGCTGGAGCAGCGAGAAGATGAGGGTGAAGGGGTCGCGCAGGACCAGGAGGATCTCGCGCGTGAACACGGCCCAGGTGTCGCCGAGGAACTTCCCGGCCCGCGAGCGCCCGACGTCGGAGCGTCGGTCGGTCTGCTCCCTCACCCCGGCCCGTGGTGCGGTCTGCGTCGAGGTCCCGCCCGTGCCGGGCGCACGGTTCGTCAGGCCCGTGCGCAGCGCCGCGCGGCCGACCTCCGGTCCGGGCCCCGGACCGGCTCCCGCGCCGGTGCCCGTCGTCGGTTCCGTCTGCTCGTCCATCACGCCGCCTCCTCGCGCAGGCTCCGACCGGTCAGGTTGAGGAACACGTCGTCGAGGCTCGCCTGCTTGAGCCCGGCCGACCGGACCGCGAAGCCTGCGACGCGCAGGGACTCGATCGCCTCGGGCAGCCGGTCGGCGCCGTGCGTCGTGGACAGGGTCACGGTGACGTCTCCCCCGGCGCCGACGGTCGCCTGCAGCCTCTGGCCGGCGGACCCGTCTGCCAGGTCGGCTCGGTCGGCCCGGTCGGGTCCGCCGGCCCGCCCCGCTCCGTCACGCTCGACCCCTCCTCCCTCGCCCACGCTGCCCACGCCGCCCACGACCGAGGCGAGGGCTGCGCGGACGCGCGTGACGTCGTCGGGCACCTGGCCCTGGGAACCTGGCGTGCCGGCGACGACGAGCGTCACGACGTCGTCCGCGTGGTCGCGCTTGAGCGCGGCCGGCGGGGCGTCGGCGACGATCGTGCCGTGGTCGATCACGACGACGCGCTCGGCCATCGAGTCGGCCTCGTCGAGGTAGTGCGTGGTGAGGACGATCGTCATGCCGTACCTCTCGCGCAACGCACCGATGTGCTCCCAGAGGTTCGCGCGGCTGTGCGGGTCGAGGCCCGTGGTGGGCTCGTCGAGGAACAGCAGGGGCGGGTGGTTCATGAGGCCGAGCGCCACGTCGAGGCGGCGGCGCTGCCCGCCCGACAGGCTCTGGACCGTGCGCTTGCCGAGGCCGTCGAGCTCGAGGGCGGCAAGGAGGTCCGCGGCGCGGCGCTGGTACTCGGCGGCGGGCAGCCCGTAGAAGCGGCCCTGGTTGTGGAGCTCGTCCGCGACCCGGTAGGAGAACCCTCCCCCGTTGCCCTGGCCGATGTAGCCGATGCGCGACCGGACCTCGGCGGGCTGGGTGCGGATGTCGAAGCCCGCGACCTGGGCGCGGCCCGCGGTGGGTTCGAGGAGGCTCGTGAGCATGCGCAGGGTCGTGGACTTCCCGGCGCCGTTGGGGCCGAGGAACGCGACGAGCTCCCCCTCGCGGACGTCGACGTCGATGCCCTTGACCGCCTCGACCACTTCCTTCTTGCGATGGAACGTCTTGGTCAGCCCTTCGGTATGGATCATGGCTCACGCCTCTCACGTACGGTGTACTGGAAAGAGATTTCACGTTAGCATACGGCGTACGGGAACTGAAGGGTCCCCGGAACCGCGCGGAAGTGGGAGGATCAGGCACCATGGCCAGCAACACCGTCACCCCCGTCCCCTCCGACGGGGTGGACTCCGCCCGGACCCCCGACTCATCGGTCGATGCCGACGCCAGCGCTGACGGCACGGACGACGTCGTGGAGGACGTCGTGGACGACCCGACCGACCAGGTCCCCCGCCCCGACGACGTGACCCGGCGCCTCGCGCTCCTGTGGGACCCGCCCGCCCCGCCCACGCGCGGGCGCAAGGCACGCCTGACCCTCGCCGAGGTCGTCGAGGCCGGGACCGCGGTCGCGCAGGAGGTCGGGCTCGAGGCCCTCTCGATGCGCCGCGTCGCCGCACGCCTGGGTGTGGGCGCCATGTCGCTCTACACCTACGTGCCCGGGCGCACCGAGCTCGTCGACCTCATGATCGACCGGGCGTTCGGCGAGCTCGACCTGCCCCCGGCCGACGCCCCCTGGCGCGAGGGCCTGTCGCGCTACGCGCGCGAGGTCTGGCACCTCTACCAGCGACACCCCTGGATCCTGCAGACCAACATGTGGCGCCTCCCCTTGTCGCCGCACGTGCTTGACGCCCAGGAGGCCGGGCTGCGGACGCTCGTCGACACCGGGCTGCCCGCCGACCAGGTCGTCGAGATCCTGGGGCTGGTCGACGCGTTCGTGCGCGGCCTCGCACGGGCCGCTGTTGCTGAGACCGTCGAGAACGACGCGAGCGGCATGAGCAGCGACGAGTACTGGACGTCGATGAGCAGCTTCTGGGCCGACTGGTTCGACGTCGAGCGCTACCCCGTCATGACCCGGATCTGGGAGGCCGGCGGGTTCGACACACCCACCGACCCGTTCGACGCGTCGCTCGACAGGTTGCTCGACGGGGTCGAGATGACGATCGACCGGGCCCGCGAGCAGGGCTGACGGCCGACCCTTCGGATGCCGGGGCGCGGGCCCTGCGGATGCCGGGGCGCGGGCCCCCGGGTGCCGAGCACGAGGTTGTGGTCGTTCTGCCGCCCGGAACGACCGCAACCTCGGGCAACACCCCCCCGAAACAACTGCTAGCGCCGCCCACTCGTGTGTGGTCTTTCTGCCCCCCGCAACGACCGCAACCTCGTGCTCGACCGCGCGGAACCTCGTGCTCGGCACGCCGGCCGGGTGAACTCCTCGCTCGACCGGGAGCCCGAGCGGGTCCGCCGCGCGCCCGGCACCCCCGCGCGCTACGTTCCCAGGAACGAGGCCCTGCGACGCCCACGGACCCGCCGGGGGCAGGCCCCGTGAGGACGGTGGACCCCATGACCGAGCAGGACGAGTCCCTCACCGGACGCACCACCAAGATCGCCCGCCGCCTGTGGGGCCTCGCCTACCTGCGCGGCATCCTGTTCCTCGTTGTCGGCGTGGTGCTGTTCGTCGAGCCCGACCGCGGCATCCAGTGGCTCACGTGGCTCGTGGCCGCGATGGCCGCCCTCCAGGGGGTCCTCTTCCTGATCGAGGCCGGGCGGCAGCGCAAGAACGGCGAGGGCGGCGTGTGGCGCTGGGTCGTAGGAGGCCTGGGGATCGCGGTCGGCATCACGCTCGCGGCCTGGCCCTCGGCGAGCGTCACGCTCGTGCTGCGGCTCGTGGGCATCTGGGCGCTCGTCGCGGGGCTCGTGGGGCTCGTCGGCGCGCTGCGCGCCCGCAGGACCCGCGAACCCGGCTGGGACTGGGAGCTCGCCACGGCCGCGCTGTGGGTCGTGTTCGGCATCCTGGTCCTCGTGAGCCCCGTGACCGGGCTGCAGACCATCACGGTCCTCCTGGGCCTCTACCTCGTCGTGACGGGCGTCGTGATCCTCGTCGCGGCGTTCGCGCAGAGCACGGCCGCGAAGGACGCCAAGGCCGCGCTCGCGGGGCCGGCGGCGCAGGCAGGCCCGACGGCGTAGACGGGCCCGACGGCGTAGGCAGGCCCGACTGCTGGGGCGAGCCCGACGGCGGCGGTCCCGGCCGGTCGACCGGCACCGGCGGTCGACCGGCACGGACGAGGGCACCGGCCGCCCCCGCCGAGCACGAGGTTCCGTGCAGTCGAGGACGGGGTTGTGTTCGTTCTGCCCCTCAGAACGAACGCAACCCCGTTCTCGGCACCCGGCTCACCCGGCGCCCACGGGACCCGGCAGTCCCGACCGGCCAGCCCCGACGGCGGCAGTCGCCCGGCGGCAGCAGCCCCCGGCCGCCCACCGCGCCCTCCTCCTACCAGGCGTCCAGGTGCCGGTGCTCGTGCCCCGGCGGCGGCTCGTACTCGGCGTGCTGCCCGGGCTGGAGGTAGGTGCGCGCGAACGCGAGCGACGCCGCGAGGTCCTCGAAGCGCTCGGCCGCGGTCCGCGCCCGCCGGGTCGCGATCTCGACCACGACGTCGCCCTCCCACCCGCGGCGCACGAGCTCGCCCAGCACCTTGTCGCACGGCTGGCCCCCGCGGCCGGGCACCAGGTGCTCGTCCGACATGGAGTCGGTCCCGTCGGCGAGGTGCACGTGCGCGAGCCGGTCGCCGAACACGTCGAGCAGGTCGAGGCTGTTCTGCCGGGCCACTGCCGCGTGCGAGAGGTCGAGCGTCACCTTGTCGTAGGGGTGGTCGGTGGGGTCCCAGCCGGGCAGGTACGCCTGGACCTCGCGCTTGCGCCCGCGCCACGGGTACATGTTCTCGACCGCGATCGTCACGCCCGTCGCCGCGTTGAGCTCGCGCACGTGGTCGGCGAACCCGCGTGCGTACAGGCCCTGCCAGCGGAACGGCGGGTGCACCACGACCGTCCCCGCGCCCAGCTCGAGCGCGAGGTCCACGGTGCGCTCGAGCTTGGGTCCCGGCAGGCGACCCCACACGCGCTGGCTGACCAGGAGCGTGGGGGCGTGCACGCTGCGGATCGGGACGCCCACGTCGGCCGAGAGCTTGGCGAGAGCCTTGGCGTCCTGGGTCGTCGAGTCGGACCAGACCATGACCTCCATGCCGTCGTACCCCAGGTGGGCCGCGGCCTCGAACGCGAACGGCGCCTTGCGCGGGTACACGCTCGCGCTGGACAGCGTGACCTTGATCCGGGGCTCGTCGCCCGTGCTGGGCTCGCCCTCGCCGGGTTCGCCCGGGACGGGCGGCTGGGCGTCGGGCGTCGTCGCTTCGCGCATGTCCGCCACCCTAGCCCCGACGGATGTGCGTCGTTCACAGGTCGTCCGTCGGGGCCCCGGAACTCTGGCAGGATGCTGACCGTCGCAGCCGTCCAGAGCACAGGAGGACCCTCGTGGAACGTACCGCCGTCGTCGCTCTCCCCGACGGGCTGCACGCGCGCCCCGCGGCGTTGTTCGCCGCCGAAGCAGGAAAGCAGGCTGTGCCCGTGACCATCCGCAAGGGCGACGGCGAGGCCGTCGACGCATCCTCGATCCTCGGTGTCATGACGCTGGGTGCTGGTCACGGCGACGAGGTCGTCCTGTCCACGGACACCGACGACGAGCGGGCCCTGGCCGCGCTCGAGTCGCTCGTCGCGTACCTCGAGCAGGACTCTGCCTGAGCCCTCGGTGGCTCCCTCCACGATCCTGCCCGACGGCGGCGCGCACGCCGCGTCGTCGGCCCGCCTCCCGGGGCCCCCGGAGGTGAGGCGACGACCCGGCCCGGGCTCCGCCGTCGGGCAGGTCGCACGGCACGTCGCTCCCCCGTACCCCGAGGGGGCGAAACGCCGTGCCCTAGAGCCCCAGTCGCTCCAGGACGGTCAGGCGCCGACGGACCGCAGCGCGCGCAGCGCCCGCGGTCGGTGCGGCGAGCGCCAGGCGGGCCAGGTCGACGCACTCGCGTGACGTCGTCGACGCGAGCACGGCGGCGACGTCGCCCAGGGCGCGCGGGGTCATCGAGAGCGACGTGACGCCCAGGCCCACGAGCACCGCCGCGAGGGCCGGGTCGGCTGCCGCCTCGCCGCACACCCCGACCGGGCGGCCGCTGGCCTCGCCTCCCTGGCACGCCGCGTGGATCAGGGCGAGCACGGCGGGCTGCCACGACGTCGACAAGGACGCGAGCCCACCGAGCTCCCGGTCCGCGGCCATCGTGTACTGCGTGAGGTCGTTGGTGCCGAGGCTCGCGAAGTCGGCGTGCTCGAGCAGCCAGCGCGACTGGAGGGCGGCGGCCGGGACCTCGATCATGACCCCCGCCGACGACAGCCCGTGCGCGCGGCACGCGTCCACGAACTCGTGGGCCTCGTCGGGCGTCGCGACCATGGGGGCCATGACCCACACGTCGGCGGACTCCGCGGCCGCCGCGAGCGCGATCGCCTCGAGCTGACGGTCCAGGACCTGCGGGAAGCGCACCGCGGTCCGGAGCCCCCGCACGCCGAGCGCAGGGTTGGGCTCGACGGTCGCCCCGACGAACGCCAGCGGCTTGTCGACGCCCGCGTCGAGCGTGCGGACCACGACCCTGCGGTCCGGGAACTCCGCGAGCACCGCACGGTAGGCCGCGACCTGCTCGGCCAGCTCGGGCTCGGCGTCCCTGCCCAGGAACGAGAGCTCGGTGCGGAAGAGCCCCACCCCCTCGGCCCCGGCCGCAGCCGCGTCGCGCGCCTCGCGCGCGTCCGAGACGTTGGCGAGGAGCTGGACCCGGACCCCGTCGGCGGTCCGGCCCGTCCCGTCGAACGCCCGGAAGACCGAAGGACGCTGCGCGGCGCGCGCGAGGTGCGCGACGTCGTCGGGCGACGGGTCGCGCTCGACCGATCCCCGCGAGCCGTCCACCAGGACGGTCTCGCCGTCACGCAGGCTGCCCGCCCCCGCGACCGCGACGATCGCCGGGATCCCGAGCGAGCGCGCGAGAATCGCCGTGTGGGACGTGGGCCCGCCGCCCGTCGTGACGATCGCCGCGACCCGGTCGGGGTTGAGCGTGGCCGTGTCGGCGGGGGCCAGGTCGTCGGCGACGAGGACGAACGGCCGGTCCCGGTCCGGCACCCCGGGCGGGCACAGCCCCAGGAGCGAGGACACGATCCGGTCGCGGACGTCCCGCACGTCCCGGGCGCGGCCAGCCATCACGCCACCCAGGGACTCCAGCCGGTCGGCGAGCGCGCTGCCCGCCTCCCAGACCGCGCGCGTCGGGGTCGCGCGGCGCTCGCGCACCCGGCGCACGGCCTCCTTGAGGAGCGTCGGGTCGCCGGCCATGGCCGCCGTGACGGTCAGGACCTCGGAAGCCGTCCCGCTCGCGCAGGCCGCCCGGTCCATGAGGTCCTCGCGGACCGCCCGGACGGCCGCCTCGATCGCGCCGACGACGCGCTCCAGGTCCGCGGCGTCGTCCACCTCCCCGACGGGCGGCTCGGGCACGGGGGCCGGCATGGTCGCGACGACGCCGATGCTCCGTCCGGGGCTGACACCGACCCCGCTCAACGCAGGGTGCGTCCCCCGGCGCGGGGCGCGGGCACGGTGGTCCGAAGGGGTGCGGAGGGCGGTGCTCATGAGCTGCTCCTGACGTCGGCGTTCGGGGGCGGGGTGCTGGGGTCGGGCGATGTCGGGTGCGGGTCCGGGTCCGGGTCCGGGTCCGGGTCCGCCTCTGCGGCGCGCCCAGCGCGGGAGGTCCCGGGCTCGCTGGGCTCGCCCGGCGGGGACTCGCCGGGCGGAGGGTCGCCGGGCGGAGGGTCGTCCTCCTCGCGCCCAGGCGTCCGCAGGTTCCACCGCGTGATGACGAACCGGAAGAGGAAGTAGTAGACGACCGCGTAGCCCAGCCCGATCAGGATGAGCAGCAGGGGCATGGACGCGATGCGGAAGTTCAGCAGGTAGTCGATCGCGCCGGCGGAGAACCCGAACCCGGACTTGACGCCGAGCGCGTTGACGAGCGCGAGCGAGGTGCCCGTGAGGACGGCGTGGATCGCGTACAGCGGGTAGGCGACGTAGACGAACGCGAACTCGAGCGGCTCGGTCAGGCCCGTGACGAACGCGACGAGCGCGGCCGAGCCCATGATGCCGCCGACCACCTTGCGGTGCTGCGGCTTGGAGGTGTGCACGATCGCGAGCGCGGCCGCGGGCAGGGCGAACATGAAGATCGGGAAGAAGCCCGTCATGAACGTCCCCGCCGTGGGGTCTCCGTGCAGGAACCGCGCGATGTCGCCGTGCCAGACCGCACCGTTCTGGTCGGTGTAGTCCCCGAACTGGAGCCAGGGCATCGAGTTGAGCAGGTGGTGCAGGCCGAGGGGCACGAGGAGGCGGTTGACCGTGCCGTAGACGAACGCCCCGATGATCGTCGAGCCCGTGACCCAGGTGCCGAGGGCCGTGAAGCCTGCCTCGAACCAGTGGTAGGCGAGGGCTCCCAGGACGGCGATCACGACGGCGGCTCCCGCCGTGACGATCGGGACGAAGCGGCGGCCACCGAAGAACGCGAGGTAGGCAGGGAGCTTGATCCGGTAGTACCGCTGGAAGAGGAGCGCGGCGACCAGGCCCATGACGATCCCGCCGAGGACCCCGTAGTCGATGAGCGGCTGCTCGGTTCCCGGGGGCGCCTCGCCGAGGATCGCGGGCGAGAGCGCGTCGCCCACGCCCTTGAACACGAGGTATCCCATGACGGCTGCGAGCCCCGTGGAGCCGTCGGCCTTCTTGGCGTACCCGACGGCCACGCCGACCGCGAAGAGGAGCGGCAGGTTGTCGAAGAGCGCGTTCCCGGCCGCCCCGAGGACGTCCGCGACGTACTGCATCCATCCGATCGTCCCGGCGACCCCCTCGGACCCGAGCATGTCGGCCTGGCCGAGGCGGACCAGGACGGCGGCGGCCGGCAGGGAGGCGATGGGGAGCATGAGGGATCGCCCGACCCTCTGCAGCTGGGCGAAGCCGGGGATCCCGCGCTTCACGCGCGGTGTGTCGACGGCGGTCGTCATGGGCACTCCTCGTCGGGCGCTGGTGCCGCACCGAGGGACCACGTGCGCACCGTTGGACTGGGTCGAGCTGGCGAGATCGCGACGCAGGACCGGACGGGGAGCGCGTCGTTGCTGTGGTCCCGCTATCGTTCCGACCTTGGCGCGATAGTTGTCTGGACCACTTGCGCAAAGAGTGGTCTAGACATCATCATGTGTCAAGCCCTGGCCACCCCGGGGCACCGAGAGTGAGGACGACGTGGCAGCGACGACGCAGGCCAAAGCACCCAAGGGCGGGCACAAGTACCAAGCCGTCCGTGCCTACCTGGCCGACCTGATCGTGAGCGAGCTGGCCGTCGGCGACGCCGTCCCCTCCGAGCGTGTGCTCACCGAGAAGTTCGGCGTCTCCCGGATGACCGTCCGCCAGGCCCTCGACGCCCTCGTGGCCGACGGCGTCCTCCAGCGCGAGCAGGGGCGCGGCACCTTCGTGGCCCCGCAGCACACCGACTTCGAGATGCGGCTCACGACGTTCGGCGAGGAGGCTCGGCGCCGTGGCATGGTCCCGGGCACGCAGGTCCTCGAGAGCGGCACGACCCCCGCAGGACGGCTCGTCGCCGAGGCGCTCGGGTGCGGCGAGGACGAGCTCATGCACTACGTCGAGCGCCTGCGCTTCGCCGACGGGACCCCCATGGGCGTCGAGCGTGCGTGGGTCCCGGTCCACCTCGCGCCCGACCTGCTCGACGACGGCGTCCCTGACAGCCTCTACGACGCCCTGAAGGTCCGTGGCCACGCACCCACGTGGGGCGAGGACACGATCCTGGCGGCCGAGGCCACGGCCAAGGAGCTCGCGCTCCTCGCCATGAACGGCGGGCGCGCGGTCCTGCGGGCCCACCGGCGCACGTTCTCGGACGACGGCGCCTGCATGTACTCCCAGATGTGCTACCGCGGCGACCGGTACAGCGTCGTCGTCCCGCTGCGCGAAGCACGACCGACCATCGTCCCCCGGGTCCAGCCCGACGCCGACGACACGGCGGACGGGGCGGACGGCTGATGGGCGGGCCGCCCCGGGTAGGACCGACCTCACCACCGACCTCAGGAAGGATGCAGCGATGACTGCAGCAGATGCAGCACGGGCCGCCGCGATACTCGCCGGCCTCGGCGGGGTCGAGAACATCGAGGAGATCGACCCCTGCACCACGCGCCTGCGCTCGCTCGTCAAGGACCCGACCCTGGTGGACGTCGCAGCGCTGCGCGCGGCCGGGGCCTACGGCGTCATGACGACGGGCAGGGTGGTCCAGGTCGTCGTCGGGCCGCAGGTCGACACCATCGCCTCGGACCTCGCCGACCTCATGTAGGACGCGACCGGTCGCCCCGCGCCAGGAGACGCCGCTGTCCGCGCTGGCCCCACCCGCCTCGCCCGCCCACGCATCACCGCTCGACGCCCCGACGCGCCCCGCGCGCAGCGGACGAGCACGCCCGGACCGCCGACCAGCGCGGCGCCCGGACCACCGACCCGCCGCCGTTCCCGCACTCGAAGGAGCACCGCATGAGCAAGGCACAGCAGATCCTCCTGGGACTCGGCGGTGACGCCAACGTCCTCGACCTGGAGCCCTGCATCACGCGGCTGCGCGTCGAGGTCCAGGACCCCGGGCTCGTCGACGAGCGTCTCCTGACGACGGCGGGCGCGGTCGCGATCGTCCGGAGCGGTCGCGCCGTCCAGGTGATCGTCGGCCCCGAGGCCGACACCCTCGCCTCCGACATCGCGGACCTGCGCTGATGCCCGCGCCGCTCACCCTCCTGGCCCCTGTCGCGGGGACCGTCGTGGAGCTCTCGGAGGTCGACGACCCGGTGTTCTCGGCCGGGCTCGTCGGAGCAGGGCTCGCGATCGAGCCCGACCCGGCCGAGGGAGCCCTCGTCGTCGCACCCATCAGCGGGACGATCGTCAAGGTCCACCCGCACGCGTTCGTGCTCCAGCACGAGGACGGGCGGGCCGTGCTCGTGCACCTGGGCATCAACACGGTCCAGCTCGGCGGCGCGGGGTTCACGCTCCACGCCGCCCTCGGCGACGTCGTCCGCCGCGGTGCGACGCTCGTGACGTGGGACCCCGTCGCGGTCGAGGCCGGAGGACGTTCTGCGGTGTGCCCGGTCGTGGCCCTCGACGGCGCGCGCGACGCCATGACCCCCCTGGCCCAGGTGGGCGCATGGATCGCTCGCGGCACCGAGCTGCTGTCCTGGGGGTGAGCCGCGTCGTCAGGCCGAGCCCGACGTCCCGGTCACGCTCGACCTGAGGGGCGCCCCGAGGCGAGGCTCAGCCGCGGAGCGGAAGCACCAGCACCCGGCCTCGGGCCGCCTCAGGAGCTTCGTCGTCCGGGCCGGCCGGGGACACGCCGCGGTCCACGACCCGCACCGGCACGCCCCAGTCCTGCTGCGCCAGGTGGCACGCGGGGAACACGTCGGGGTCGGGCGTCCCGTCGGCCAGCAGCGGCACGACGTCGCACGACGCGGCCTGCGCGGTCACGTGCAGCACTCCCTCGCCCACCTCGGGGTTCACGACGAGCTCCCGGGTCAGGTCGGTGCCCGTCCCCGCCCCCTCGAGCAGCAGCTCGGGCGGCGTCGAGCTGACCGTGAGGCGCGTCGACGGGCCGTACCGGTCGTCGAGCTTCTGCCCGGGGGCGGGCGAGAACGGCACGTCGAGGCGCAGGGCGCCGGCCACGACGTCGGTCACGGGGCGCTGCGTGCGGTGCGCTCCGCCGTCGAGCAGCTCCCCGGCCAGGGTCGCCGGGAGCGCGACGCGCGTGATGCGGTGCGCGGCCGACTCCACGACGAGCAGGTCGATGTGCGCGCCGGGCGCCGCGGGCGCTCCTGGCGTCCACGGCTCACCGTCCACGAGCACGACGACGTCGCTCGGCTCCGCGAGCCCCGTCGCCAGGGTCGTCACCTGGCCCGCGACCGGGTCCTGACCGGCGCCCGGGTCGGAGCCCGCGGCGGCCGGCGGGACGAACCGGCGGATCGCGCCGTTGTAGGTGTCGGCGACGGCGACGCTCCCGTCGGGCAGCACGGCGACGCCGAGCGGGTGCTGGAGCAAGGCCTGGTCGGCCGCACCGTCGCGGTGACCGAAGTCGAACAGCCCCTGCCCGACGGCGGTCGCCACCTCGCCCTGCGTGGTCCCCGCGACCGGGGTCACCACGCGCAACGCCGACGTCTCCGAGTCCGCGACCCACACCCGACGGTCCGGGCCGACCGCCAGCCCGGAGGGCTGCGCGAACCATGCGTCGACGAGCGGACCGTCGAGGAGCCCCTCGTTCATGGTGCCGCCCACGAGGTCGATCGACCCCTGCTCACCGTCGAAGGCCCACAGCGAGTGGTTACCGGCCATCGCGACGAGGAACGCGCCCATCTGCTCGACCCAGGCCACGTCCCAGGGCGACGAGAGCTTCTGCAGCACCGCGCCGCCCGCGCTCTCGATCGACGCGGGCAGGCCCGCGGGCCTGGGCTGCGCCGGCACGTCCGCGCCCACGAGCACCGTGAGCCGCGACCCGAACGGCCCGTCGACCTCGGCGAGCTCCCCGCCGACGGGTGCACCACCGGCCGGGGCCACCAGCACGTTGTCCACCGCGCCCACCATGTACTGCTGCCCGTTCCCCGCGACCGTCGTCACGTGGCCGTCTGCTAGCCGCACCCCGCGCAGCGCGTGGTTCACGGTGTCGGCGACCAGCACGTCGTAGCCGAGCAGCGACCGCAGCTCGGTCGGGACCAGGCACAGCCCGTTGGGCTCGCTGAACCGGGCGTCGTCGGGCCCGCCGTCGACGAGCCCGCGCTCGCCCGAGCCGATGCGCCGGACGAGCGTCTCGCCGTCGGGCAGGAGCTCGGCGAGCGAGTGGTGGCCCGCGTCCGCGACCAGGAGGTTGCCTCCCGGGAGCGCGATCGCCTTGGCGGGGAAGCGCAGCGTGCCCGACGTCGGGGCGGGGGGCACGTAGACGTCGTCGCTCCCCACGGTGAGGGACCGCAACGTGCCCTTGGCGCGGTGCTCGGTCACGAGCTCGTCGACGAGCGCGGCGAGCGCGGACGCGTGCCCCTCGCCGGCCATCTGCGCGACGACGTAGCCCTCGGGGTCGATCACGACGAGCGTCGGCCAGGCCCGTGCGGTGTACGCGGACCAGGTGACGAGCTCGGGGTCGTCGAGGACCGGGTGCCGCACCTCGTAGCGCTCGACAGCGGCGGCGAGCGCGACCGGGTCGGCCTCGTGCTCGAACTTCGGGGAGTGGACGCCGATGATGACGAGGTCGTCGCGACGGGCCTCCTCGAGCTCGCGCAGCTCGTCGAGGACGTGCAGGCAGTTGACGCAGCAGAACGTCCAGAAGTCGAGGACGACGACCCGCCCGCGCAGGTCAGCGAGCGACACGTCGCGGCCGCCGGTGTTGAGCCAGCCGCGCCCGACGAGCTCGGAGGCGCGGACGCGGGGCAGGCGGGCGTGGGGGGTCGTGGAGCTCACCCGAGAATTCTGCCCCAGGCCGGGCGTCCGCCCGCCACCCGCTGCTAGCCTCGCGGCCTGAGGCTCGTGGACCGACCCCTGCGCAAGGAGGCGTGATGACTGACGAGGCGACACGGAGGTCTCGGCTCCGGAGGATGCGGGAGGACGACCTCCCGGTGCTGTTCGAGATCCAGCGCGACGCCACGGCCCAGCGCCAGGCCGCCTTCACCGACGCGACCGCCGGTGACCGCGACGCCTACCTGAGCAAGTTCCGCAGGATCCTCGCCGACGACGCGATCGTGAGCAGGGTCGTGGAGGTCGACGGCGAGGTCGTCGGCAGCGTGGCCGCCTTCCCGATCGAGGGCGACACCGAGGTCACCTACTGGATCCGGAGGGACTGGTGGGGCCGAGGAGTGGCGACCGAGGCGCTGGCAGCCCTGCTCCAGGAGGTGCCCACGCGACCGCTCCAGGCACGGGTCGCCGAGGACAACCACGGCTCGCGCAGGGTCCTGGAGCGCAACGGGTTCGTGCGGGTCGGCAGCGAGGAGTCGTTCGCGACGGCACGCGACGCGACCATCACGGAGCTGATTCTCGAGCTGCCCGCCTGACGGGCCGGTCTCAGCCCGCGCCCACGTGCCCCGTGACGCGCACGACGACCGCGACGCCGTCGACCTCCTGCGGCACCTCGCCCCGCGCGTCGGCGTCGACCACGTTGACCTGGAGGCACCAGGTGTCCTCGGCCGGTTCCGCGTCCTGCGCCGGCTCGGCCTGCACGGCTGCCTCGCCGTCCCCCGCACCGGCCGGGTCGGCGGCGACGCCCGATTCAGCGGGCCCGCGCGTCAGCCCGATCCCGGTCACGCCGTCGTGCTCCGCCAGGGCGTGCTTGAGCGCGGCCTTCGCTTCCCGGGCCTGCTCGAGGCTCGCCACGGCGCACCGCCCTCCCACCGTCCGGCGCCGGACGCGGGCCCGCGTCAGACGGCGAGCCGTGCGTCGAGCGCGGCGAGGACGGTGTCGATCGGGTTGACGTACGTCAGCCCGGTCCCATTCTCTCCCCCGGTCTCCGACCCGGCAAAGAGCAGACCGAGCGCGACACCGTCCTCGCGGTACACGAGCGACCCCGAGTCGCCGCCCCGCGAGAAGGGGCCGGTGCCCGTGGACTCGACCTCGATCTGGTCGTCGAAGCGGAGCGCCCCGAGCCCTTCGCCGTACCCGACCACGACGTCGTCGAGCTCGATCGCGGTCACGCGCCCCGCGGTGACCGCGGTCGTGCGGCCGATCTTGCCGACCACCTCGCCGCCCAGCGCGACGGCCGTGGTGGTGATGCGCCCCACGGGGTAGTCGAGGTTCACCTCAGGGTCGTCGAGCAGCGCGATCGCGGCGTCGACGGTCGCTGTGCGCCCGGGTGCGAGGGGGATGGTCGCGGCGAGCGTCCCGACCTGGTCTGCGGGCGCGCGTCCGCCGTCGGCGGGCCCCGGCTGCACGACGGCGTCTCCCACCTTCGCGCGCGGGGAGCCCGCGAGCACGTGGAAGTTGGACAGGGCGTGCAGCACCTCCCCGACCAGGACGAACGCGCCGAGCGTGCCCGCGGTGACGTCGACGTGCGCGATCGAGACGCCCGGACGCAGCGGGCGCACGCGCCCCGTCTCCCCTGCTGCCTGCGCGGTCACGACGGGCGGGCGTGGCCCGGTGCCGCCCGTCCGCGCGAGCGGACGGATCCGTCCGGTGCGGCGCACGTCCACGACCGGCCCGGCCTCGGACGCGACGCGGCGCGCGATGCTCCGGGCCGCCGGGACGCCGAGCCGGTAACGCACCGCGATGCCGTACCCGCCGCCCTCGCGGGGGGCGAGGCCGAGCGCGAGCGTGGGGGCCCGCACGGCCTGCGCGGCCGCCGTGTCCTCACCGGGCGCGCCCGCGGCGCTGGCCGTCGCGTCCGTGCCCGCACGCTCCGCGAGATCTCGCGCGAAGTCCGCCAGCTGCAGCTTGATCTCCCGTGCCTCGTCCCTGTCCATGCGACGAGGCTGGCACAGCCCACCGACACGCGCGCGCCACCTTCGGGCGGTGCCGGACGCGGATCTGCCCTCCCGCGCGCAGATGATCGCAAAACTCGCGGCAGATCTCGCGTCATGAAGTCACGGTTCACCCCTCTTGAGAGGTGTACACACATTTCACCGCCGCGCATCCGCGGCCCTCACGACGATGAACAGGACCATGCACCTCGACCACGCCTTCCGGCCCACGACCGACGAGATCCGTTGCGCCATCCTCTGGGCCCTCGACCACGACCGTGCCGCTCTGGTCGAGCACCGGGCCTCGGCCCACCTGAGCCTGCGCAGCCCGCTGCGCCGTGCCGCGGACGCCCGCCTGGTCCGCCGCTGGCTCGAGGCCTCGGCGATCTCCTCGGCGCTGACCTGCGCCATGGCGGCCTGAGCGCCGCACGCCTCCCGCAGGCGTCGGCGACCATCGACGCCTACCGGCTGACGTCGACCCACTCCGCGCCGGCCAGCTCTGCGAGCCTCGTGGGTGCGATCGCGAACGCGCTCGTCGGGCTCCCCGCCGCCGGGTAGACGGTCTCGAACCCCTGCAACGACACGTCGCAGTACACCGTCACGGGCCCCGCGTGGCCGAACGGCCCGACTCCCCCGATCGGCTGTCCCGTCAGCGCCGTGGTGCTCTCGGCGTCGAGCATGCGCGGCTTGGCCCCGAACGCGGCCTTGAACTTCACGTTGTCGACCCGGGCGTCGCCGCGCGTCACGAGCAGGAAGCTGCGCTCGCCGTCGCGCAGCGCGAGCGTCTTGGCGATCTGCCCGGGCTCGACCCCCAGCGTGTCGGCTGCCATCTGGACCGTCGCGGTGTCCTTCCCCGTGTCGAGGACCGTGAGGTCGGGGGCCTGGGCGTCGAAGAAGGCGCGGGTGCGGTCGATGCTCACGGACGGGCTCCTCTGGTCGGGCGCGCGGCGTCGGTGCAGCGCGTGGTCAGGGCCATCATCACCCGCGGACGGGGACCGCGGAAGGACCCGGGCCGCGCCCGTCCGGTGCCGAGCACGAGGTTGCGGTCGTTCTGGGGCGC
>NZ_JBHXBO010000080.1:0-17297 GCF_042726775.1 Oerskovia sp. NPDC060287 | reverse complement strand
GTCGGGCGGTTCTCCCGACCTGCCCGACCGACCCCGGGTCCGGGCCCGGAACCGTCAGGACTCGTAGGTCGCGTCAAGCGTGATCGTCGTGCCCGTGAGCGCCTTGGAGACCGGGCAGGTGGCCTTGGCCGTCTCGGCGGCCTCGAGGAAGCCGGCCTCGTCGAGGCCATCGACCTCGCCGCGGACCGTGAGGGCGATCGCCGAGATCCGCAGGCCACCCGCAGGGTCGGGGGACAGCGTGACGTCGGCCGAGACGTCGAGCGCGAGGGGCGTGCCTCCCGCTGCGCCGATCACCCCGGAGAGCTGCATCGCATAGCAGGACGTGTGCGCGGCAGCGATGAGCTCCTCGGGGCTCGTGACTCCCCCGGCCTCGTCGGCCGTGCGGCGCGGGAAGCTGACGTCGAACGTCCCGACGCCGGAGCTCGTGAGCTCGACCTGTCCGGTCCCCTCCTGGAGGGTGCCGTTCCATGCGGTGCGTGCGGTGCGGACTGCCATGAGGGGCTCCTTCGAACGGGTTCAGGGGTGCAAGACCGTGCGTACCGACGGTAACCCCGGAGGCGCGCCGCCCGCAGAAGGGTGCGGCCCCGCCCCGCGCCTCAGCACCCCCTAGGGTGTCCCGGTGAGCATCGAGGAGATCATCGGCTTCGTGACGGGCGCCCTGTGCGTCTGGCTGGCCGTGCGGCAGAACGTGTGGACCTTCCCGATCGGCCTCGCCAACAACGCGGTGTACGTGGTCCTGTTCGCCTCGACGGGCCTCTACGCGGGTGCGGGGCTCCAGGTCGTGTACCTCGTGCTGGGCGCGCTCGGCTGGTACTGGTGGGTGCGCGGCGGCGAGGCGCACCGTGCGCTGACCGTGCGACCGACCCCCGCGTGGGTCTGGCCCGCCGCTGCCGTGGGCGCCGCCGCGGCGACCGTGCTGCTCGTCTGGGTCCTGTCGACGTGGACCGACTCGACCGTGCCGTTCTGGGACGCCCTGACGACCTCGACGAGCCTGGTCGCCCAGCTCATGCTGGGGCGCAAGTGGGTGGGGAACTGGTGGGTGTGGATCGTGACCGACGTGATGCTCGTGGGCCTCTACGCGAGCCAGGGGCTGTGGCTGACCGCGGCGCTCTACGCGGGGTTCATCGGCCTGTGCGTCCTGGGGCTGCGCGACTGGTCGGCGGAGCTGCGCACGCGCACGGGCACGGTCACGTCCACGAAGCCCGACGGCGCCGTGCCCGCTGCCCGGCAGGACGCCCGATGACCCGGTTCGCGCACGGCCTCGTGATCGGCAAGTTCTACCCCGTGCACGCGGGCCACGTGAACCTCGTGCGCACCGCGCTGTCGCGCTGCGAGCGCGTGACGGTCCAGGTGCTCACGGCCTCGCGGGAGTCGATCCCGGGCGAGGTCCGTGCCGGATGGCTGCGGGCCGAGGTCCCGGGGGCCCACGTGGTCACGGGCCTCGACGACGCCCCGGTCGACTACGCGAGCCCCGACGCGTGGACCGAGCACGTCAAGGTCATGGAGTCGCTCCTCGACCGGGCCCACGGCCCCGTGGACGCGGTGTTCACGTCGGACCGGTACGGCGTCGAGCTCGCCCGCCGGTTCGACGCCGACTGGGTCCAGGTCGACCCGGGCCGCGCGGTGGTCTCGGTGTCGGGCACCGCGGTCCGCACCGATCCCGGGGCTCACTGGTGGGCGCTGCCCGCCTCGGTGCGCGCCTGGTTCGCGCGCCGCGTCGTGGTGCTCGGTGCCGAGTCGACCGGCTCGACGACCCTCGCCACCGGGCTCGCCGACCACTACCGCCTGGACCCGGTGCTCGAGTTCGGCCGCGAGTGGTCGGAGGTCCGTCCGGGCGGGCTCGAGGCGCCGTGGCACGCCGCAGAGTTCGACCTCGTCGCTCGCGAGCAGGCCCGGCGCGAGGACGAGGCCGCGGCCCGCACCCCGATCCCGCTGGTCGTGTGCGACACCGACGTGCTCGCGACCACGCTGTGGCACGAGCGTTACGTCGGCTCACGGTCGGCGAGCGTCGAGGCGCTCGCCGCGACCCGCCGCCCCGACCTGTACATCCTCACGGGCGACGAGATCCCGTTCGTCCAGGACGGGCTGCGCGACGGCGAGCACATCCGCCACGCGATGCAGGACCGCTTCCGTGAGGTCCTGGCCGGGCAGGACGTGCCGTGGCTCGAGGTGCGCGGCGACCGGGCGAGCAGGCTCGCCCAGGCGATCGACGCCGTCGGGCCGCTGCTCGCCACGCCCCGCGCCGTGGCCCCACCCATGACGCAGGCCGGGACCGACGCCTACTGAGCGGACGCGCCCGCCACCGGCCGCCCGTCAGGGCGCGAGCACCACGGCCGTCCCGTACGCCACGATCTCCTGGTAGCCGTTGCCGACCTCGTCGCTGTCGTAGCGCATCGCGAGGATCGCGTTGGCGCCCTGCGCCGTGGCCTCCTCGACCATGCGGGCCACGGCCTCGTCGCGCGACTGCTGGAGCTGCTTCGTCAGGCCCTTGAGCTCGCCGCCGACGATCGACTTGAGCCCGGCCCCGATCTGCGCGCCGACGTTGCGCGACCGGACGGTCAGCCCGGTCACCTCGCCGACGACCTGCTGCACGGTCCTGCCCGGGACATCGTTCATGGTGGAGACCAGCACGGTACGTCCTCCTCACGGTCGCGCGACGTGCGCGACGTCTCCTTCACCGTAGGAGGTCCCCGCGGGCCGCGCCCGGCGGGGCCGAGGGCCGTGGAACGCTTCGTCCCACCCCGACGGCTCACCGCGTGGTCCGCGGCCCGCGGGGTTTGAATGGACGCATGACCGCCTCGGACTCCCCCCTCGCCACCGCGACCGACGAGCCGACGCCCTGGGCGCTCCCGCCCCGGGCCGTGCTGGCCGAGGTCGGGTCGAGCGACGCCGGCCTCACGGCCGACCAGGCCCGGGCGCGGCTCGCCGAGGTGGGCCCCAACCGGCTGGCCCCGCCCGCGCGCACGCCCTGGTGGCGCCGGGTGCTGTCGCAGTTCGACGACGTCCTCATCTACATCCTGCTCGTGTCGGCCGTGCTCAAGGCGATCGTGGGCGACTGGATCGACTTCACGGTCATCCTCGCGGTCGCGGTCATCAACGCCGCGATCGGGCTGATCCAGGAGGGGCGGGCCGAGAAGGCCCTCGACGGCATCCGCAGCATGCTCTCGGTCCACGCGCAGGTCCGGCGCGACGGCGCCTGGACGCAGATCGACGCCGACGACCTGGTCCCGGGCGACGTCGTGCGGGTCCGCTCGGGCGACCGCGTCCCGGCCGACCTGCGGCTGCTCGAGGGCGTCAACCTCCGGGTCGACGAGTCGGCGCTCACGGGCGAGTCGGTGCCCGCGTCCAAGTCGAGCGACCCCGTCCCCGCCGGGGCCGGGGTGGGCGACCGGTCGAGCATGCTGTTCTCGGGCACCCTGGTCTCGGCGGGGACGGGCACGGGCGTGGTCGTCGAGACGGGCGAGACGACCGAGATCGGCCGCATCCAGACCCTGATCTCCGAGGTGGACTCGCTCGAGACGCCCCTGTCGCGGACGCTCGACGCGTTCGGCAAGAAGCTCGCGGTCCTGATCCTCGTCATGGCCGTGGTCATGGTCGTGATCGGGCGCGTGGTCCACGGTTTCGACACGCCCGAGCTGATCTCGGCCGCGATCGGGTTCGCTGTCGCGGCCGTGCCCGAGGGCCTGCCGGCCCTCGTGACGATCACGCTCGCGCTGGGCGTGCAGCAGATGGCCCGACGACGGGCGATCACGCGTCGCCTCCCCGCCGTCGAGACGCTCGGCTCGGTGACCACGATCTGCTCGGACAAGACCGGGACGCTGACCAAGAACGAGATGACGGCCCGCACCGTGCGGACCGCGGCGCACCAGTACGCCGTGACGGGGATCGGCTACGCGCCCGACGGCGAGGTCGACCTGGCCGGCTCCCCCGCCTCGCTCGCCGAGCACCCCGACCTGCGGCTACTGGCCGAGGTCATGACGCTGTGCAACGACGCCCGGATCGTCCGGTCCACCGGGGAGGGAGGTTCAGGGACCGACGGACCCGGCGCACCGGACGACGGCGCGGGCGACGCACCCGGCTGGCGGCTCGTGGGCGAGCCGACCGAGGGCGCGCTGCGGACCCTGGGCCTCAAGGCGGGCTTCGACCCGACCGGGTGGCGGCGCATCGCGCTCGTCCCGTTCGAGTCCGAGAACAAGTACATGGCCACGCTGACGCAGGACCCCGACGGCGGCCTGCACGTCCTCGTGAAGGGCGCCCCGGACCGCGTGCTCGACCGGTGCGCGACCCAGACCGGCGCGGACGGGGAGCCCGAGCCGCTCGACCGCGACCTCTGGTACGAGCAGATCGACGCGATCGGTGCGCAGGGTCTGCGAGTCCTGGCCGCCGCGCGTACCGGCGCGGCACCCGGCCGCACCACGCTCGCCCCCGAGGACGTCGACGAGGGCCTCGAGCTCGTGGGGCTGGTCGGGATCGTCGACCCACCGCGACCCGAGGCGGTCGAGGCCATCGCCCAGTGCCAGGACGCCGGGATCACGGTCAAGATGATCACGGGCGACCACTCGGGAACGGCCCTCGCGATCGCCCGGGAGATGGGGATCGTGCCCGCGGCCGGGGCCGAGGACGGAGCACCCGCACCCCAGGTCCTGACGGGGGCCGAGCTCGAGGCCATGAGCACCGAGGAGCTCCGCGCGGTCGTCGAGGACGTCGACGTCTACGCGCGCACGAGCCCCGAGCACAAGATCCGCATCGTCTCGGCGCTCCAGTCGCGCGGGCAGGTCGTGGCCATGACCGGGGACGGTGTCAACGACGCCCCCGCGCTGACCCAGGCCGACGTCGGCGTCGCGATGGGGATCAAGGGCACCGAGGCGACCAAGGAGGCCGCCGAGGTGGTCCTGGCCGACGACAACTTCGCGACGATCGAGCGGGCCGTCGAGGAGGGGCGACGGATCTACGACAACCTGCGCAAGTCGGTCCTGTTCCTGCTGCCGACCAACGGTGCGCAGTCGCTCGTGATCCTCGTCGCGGTGCTGCTCGGGTGGGCGCTGCCGCTCCAGCCCGTGCAGGTCCTGTGGATCAACATGGTCACGGCCGTCACGCTGTCGCTCGCGCTGGCCAACGAGCGCGCCGAGCCCGACATCATGTCGCGCGCACCGCGCGACGCCAAGGCCTCGATCCTCACCGCGGCCTACCTGCGGCGGGTCCTGCTGGTCTCGGTCCTCATCGGCGGCGCGACCATGGCCGTGTACTTCATCGAGCGCGACCAGGGCATGAGCGTCCCCGAGGCGCAGACCACGGCCGTGACAATGCTCGCGCTCGGCCAGCTCGCCTACCTGTTCAACTGCCGCTTCCTGGACCGGTCGTCCATCACGTTCGCGGTCCTGCGGGGCAACCGGGCGGTCTGGTACTCGGCGGGTGCGCTCGTCGCCCTGCAGGCCGTGTTCGTCTACGCGCCCTTCATGCACTCGTGGTTCGGCTCGGCGCCGATCGGGCTGCGCGAGTGGGGCATCACGCTCGGTCTCTCGGTCGTGGTGTTCCTGCTGGTCGAGGCCGCCAAGGCGTTCGGGAGGAGACAGGCCTCCGCCGCGCGGTCGAGGTAGATCGACGAGAACCCTCTACGTCACGACCGAGGCCCCCTCGCTCTCCTGGCAGAATCGCTCCGTGACCCCCGCCGAGCAGGACCTCGACCACGTCTCCTCCGCGCCCACCCGACCCGGCCCAGGGGCCACGAACCTGTTCGACCTGGACGTCGCAGACCTGTTCCGCACGCCCGTGACGGGCGTCCCCGGAGACCACGGCGCAGTCCCCGCCGCACCGCTCGACGAGAAGCTTCGCCAGGCCTACTTCTGGGTCGTCAACCACGCGATCATCAGCCCGCACTACGACGTCGAGTTCTCGGCCGGCCCCACGGCCCCGGACGTCTCGTTCCGCCTCGGAGACTCCCGGGCCCGCCTGAACCTGCCGAGCGACCAGTCGTACTCGAGCTTCGTGCTGCTGCCGCTCCTGACGTTCGCGGTGCGGGGGCGCTGCCTCATGGTCGGCGGACCAGGGCGCGGCAAGACCGCGAGCGCCGTCCTCATGGGCGTCCTCGCGGGCTACCCGGTCCGGGACGTGCGGCGGGCGATGCAGCACGGGCACCCGCAGCTCACGGTCTCGGACCTGTTCGGCACGCCGCTGCCCAAGGACCTGGTGCAGGCCGACTCGCTCGCGGACGTCGACGTCGCGTGGCGCACGTGGCTGGGCATGCGCGTCAAGATCGTCGACGAGTACAACCGCATCCCGACGCGCACGCAGTCGGCGCTCCTGACGGTCCTGGCCGACGGCTACGTCGAGGTGTACGACCAGGTCTACGAGACCGGGGCCGCCGCCTGGTACCTCACGGCCAACGACGACGCGGGCGGCGGCACCTACCAGGTCGTCGACGCGCTGCGGGACCGGATCGACGTCGTCGTGCACGCGCTGCCCTTCAACAACCGCTTCCTGGGCGACCTGGTCGCGCGCGCCGAGCGCGGGGTGCGCCCCGAGGAGAACGTGCCTCCCGAGATCGTGTTCGACGCCGAGGAGCACGACCGCCTGCACCGCGACGTGCTCGCGGTGCGCATCCCGGTCCCGGTGCGGCGACGGCTCGAGTTCTTCGCGAGCCAGCTCGAGGTCCTGGAGCGGGCCGCCTGGCAGTTCGAGTACCGCACCAAGGACACCGCGAAGCTCGCGGGGATCGACCCGCACCTCCTGGCCGCGGCCGACACGGGCCGTGACCGGTTGGGGGACATCGGGGCGCAGACCCTCAACGGGTTGTCGGTGCGGGCCCTGCAGTCGCTCGTCTCGTACGCCAAGGCCATGGCGTTCTTCCGCGGCAACGCCGAGGTGGACCTCGCGGACCTGCGCGCGGTGCTCCCGTTCGTGCTGCACGACAAGCTGGTCCCCGACCTGCAGTCCGCGCCGTTCGACGACGAGGAGCGCGAGCCCCTGCGCGCCGACCGCGTCTCGTGGATCCGCGACCTGTTCGACATGGCCTGCCAGCAGTACGACGCCGCCGGGCTCGACCAGGACGACCCCGTGGCCGAGGTCCTCGCGGCCGTCGAGGCCGGTCTCGAGGGCCTGGGCGAGGCCGAGGTCCTGCGGCGCACCGCGCAGATCGAGGGCCTGCTGTCCCTGTGGCAGGACGCGGTCAAGCTGCACGGGAACGTCTACGAGGACGCCCTGGTCCTGAAGTACGCGCACCAGCGCTACACGAACTACCTCGCGTGGCTGCGCTGGAGCGGTCGGTGAACGCCCGTCGCCCGGGCGACAGCACCAGCGCGGACCCCCTTGCGGGCTCGCCGTTCGCGGAGCAGCTGACGCGCGAGCGCGACCACTTCAACGCGGTGCTCGCGCGCGCGGTCGCGCTCGGCGCGGACCGCGACGACGTGGCCGCGGCGGTGCGCGAGCTGCGCCCGGTCGTCGACGGCCTCGCCCCTGCGCTCGACGGGGAAGAGCTCGCGGGAGTCGTGGACGCCCTCGTGTCCACGGCGGCGCGATGCGTGGCGGCCCGCCGGTGGCGGTCCGGCTCGGTCGAGCGGTGGGCGGTCCTCGCTCTCACCCCGCAGGTCCTGCCGTGGTTGCGGGCCGCCCCCGCCGTCACCGTCGCGGCTCTCGCGGACGCGGCACGCCAGGTCGCCGTGCGCGGAGACCTCACCGGGTGGGGCCGTCGCGTGTCGGCCGCGGCCGTAGCAACGGGTGTCCTGTCGTCCGGGCCGCGCACGGCGCCGGGTGCGACCAGCATCCGCGACACCGTCCTGGTCGCCGCCTGGCGCAGCGGCCTGGTCCGCTACCGGCGGGCCGCGCTGCGCGCCGCGGCGTCGCTCCCCTACCCCGTGGCGGCGGCAGCGCTCGACCTGGCCCCGGGGACCGACGTCGGCGCGGTCGTCGAGCGGCACGCGAGCGACCCGTGGTGGTGGCCCGGGCAGGACATGGCCGCGTCTCACGGAGCGCCCTCCACGGTCAGCCGGTTCGGGGGCTTCCGCGGGTTCGGCGGTCCGTGGCTCACGCTGCCGCTCGTCGTCGGGCCGCTGCCCGGTGAGCCCGGCCTGCTGTGGGCCGTCCGCACGGCCCGTCCCCAGGCCGAGGACTGGACGCTCGTGTGCGACGTCCACGGGTGGGCCGCGCTGCGCGCTGCCCCGGGCGCCGAGGAACGGCCCGCCCCGGGGACGACCGACCGCACCCCACCCGCCGGCGTCCCGTGGCTCGACGACGTGACGGGTCAGGCCTCGACGCTCACGCTCTCGACGCACCTGACGCTGGTCAGCCGTGAGCACTCGTACTCGATCGACCTGGTGCGGGTGCCCCGGTGACGGGTACCCCGCCTCCGGGCCCGACGGCGACGGACGGCTCCGGGTCGCTCTCCTCGGCGCCCGGCGCCGGCAGGCGGCACGCACCGTCAGGCACGGGGCTCCGGGAACGCTGGCTCGCGGCCTGGCCCGAGGCCCTGGCCGCCTGGGGTACGCAGACCCGGCTGCACGCGCCCGTGCTGCACCACCGCGACGACCGGCCCCCGGGCGTCGGGTCGTTCGCGTGGTTCTCTACCGTCGACGTCGAGGTGCACATCGACCTCGACGACATCGCCGAGCGCGGGCTCGAGGAGCATGCGGTCGCCGTGCTGGCGCACGAGATCGGGCACCACCTGCTGTCCCCCGGGGACCTGACGACGAGCGCCCGGATCCTCTCGCGGGTCCGGGACGGCCTGGTCGACCTGGACCCGCTCGCGGGTGCCATGTCGAACCTCTGGTCCGACCTCCTGGTCAACGACCGTCTGCAGCGGCGCGCGGGCCTGGACATGGCCGCGGTCTTCTCGGCCCTCGGCGCGGGCCCGGCTCCCCTGGCCCAGATGGTCATGCGGACCGACGAGATCCTCTGGGGCCTGCCCCGCGGGACGTTGACCCACCCCGACCACCCGGTGCCCGAGCGCGAGGCGAGCCTGTGCGCGCGCCTCGTCCGCGCCTACGCCAACGACCCCGTGGGAGGTGCGGGCGGGTTCGCCGCCCTGATCCGCCCCCTGCTCGCGCCCGCGTCGTCCGACGGTGCAGGTACCGCCGCGGACGGTGCGAGCGGTGCAGCCCTCGCCCGCGGGCACCACGGCGTCCTGTGCTCGCAGTCGGAGCCCGCCGGAGCCGTGCCCGCGGGCCTCGCGACCGACCCCACGCTCGGGCGGCCCGTGCTGCACCCGGCGGTCGATCCGCGCGTGACGGGCGTGACGCCGTCGGGCCACGACGACGATCCCCTGCCGGGCGCGGCGAGCGACGCGGCCGGCGCCGCCGACGCCCTGGGCCAGGCCATCTCTCCCGCGCACTACGACGCGGTCCTGCGGCTGCTCGGCCTCACGACGTCGAGCGCGCAGTCCGCCGCGCGCTGGTACCGCGAGCACGCCATGCGTTTCCTCGTCCCCTTCCCCGTGCGCACGGACTCCCCGGTCGAGGAGGAGCTGCTCGGCGGGCACGAGCAGTGGGACCTGGGCGAGGACCTGGCCGACGTCGACTGGGCCGCGACCGTGCTGCGCTCGCCCGTGATCGTCCCGGGCGTCACGACCGTGCGCCGCGTGCACGAGCAGCAGGACGGCCACGACCCCGTGCCGAGCCCGTACGACCTGGACCTGTACCTCGACTCGTCGGGGTCCATGCCGAACCCGCAGCAGCGGCTCGCGCCCATCGCCCTGGCCGGGGCCGTCCTTGCCCTGTCGGCGTTGCGGTCCGGGGCGCGGGTCCAGGCCACGACCTGGAGCGGTCCGGGACAGATCGCGGGCACCGAGGGGTTCACGCGCGACGTCGACGCGATCCTCGCGGCGATCGTCGCGCACTTCGGCGGCGGCACCTCGTTCCCGGTCCCCCTGCTCGAACGCACCCACCTGGGCGACCCCGGCACGGGCGCCCCGGCCGTGCGCACCCGACCCGCGCACGTGTCGGTCATCTCCGACGACGGGATCAGCTCGATGTTCCTCGACCACCTGGGAGGCTGGCCCCGTGATCCTTCCGCACCGCGCACCGCGCCCGACGACACCGTCGCGGCACGCGCGGTCCGGGCCGCGGGCGGCGGTGGCAGCCTGGTCCTGCAGGGCAGCGACGCGCTCGCCCGACGCGTCGCCGGCTGGGCACCCGGCTACCGGACGTTCGCGGTGAGCTCGACCGACGACCTCGTGCGCTTCTCGCGCGACTTCTCCCGCACGCTGTGGACCACGAAGGGAGCGGACCGTGCCCGCTGACTCCATGCCCTCCGGACCCGCTGGGACGACCGGGCCCACCGGGCGCGGCGGGTCCCCGTCCTCCCGACCCACGGTCGAGGGCCCCGCCCTCGCGGTCCTCGTGCAGCGCCTGACGCTCACGCCGCCCGACGTGCTCGACCCCGGGGTGCACGTACCTGCCCTGGTGGGGGACGCCGTCGACCTCCTGGCGCTGAGCGTGCCCGGCTGGTGGCAGCTCGACGCGCACGCCCGCACCGCGCTCGACCGGACGTGCGGCGCCGGGGCGCCCGCGGCCTCGCGCGCCGGGGCCGGGATCGCGTGCTGGCTCGTGCGGACGCCCGAGCTCACGCTCCTGCCCCGGCTGCGGGACGCTGCGCCCGACGGGCCCGCGACCTGGTTCCTCGCCGTGGTCGAGGCCCTCGCGCACGACCTCGCGCCCGTGCGCGACCCGCAGACCTGGGTCTCGTCCCCCGAGGGGCGCGAGGAGGCCGCGCGCGCGTTCCTGCGGGCCGCAGGGCTGCGCCCGGCCGACGAGAGCGACGCGGTGGCCGAGGACCGGTGGTCCGCGGTCAGCACGGTCGAGCAGCGACGCGTCGACCGGGAGATGGCCGAGGAGGTCCGGCGTTCGGAGGAGCTCGCCAAGGCCCTCGCGGCCAAGCGGGCGGCCGAGGCCGCCGCACAGTACGCGAACTACTGAGGCGCCGCGGGAGCCCGGACGTTCACGTACAGTGCGTCGACCAGCGACAACCCCTCCTTCACCCGTCGAGGAGTCCCGTGCCCCCCGCCCCCGACGCACCCAGGTCCCCCGACCTCCCGCCCGGCGTCCCGGACGCGCTGCTCGGCGAGTACGCCCCGTTCGGCAACGTCGCGCTCGACGACGCCGAACGCTGGCCCACGCTCACGCCCGACGGCGCCGCTCGCCTCGACGCGCTCCGTCGTCACCCGGCGGCCCCGGTCTGGGTCCACGCGACGGGCGACCGGCTCACGGCGGGCGACCTGCCCGTGCTCGCCGCGACCGCGCACCGGTTCGCCGAGCGTGCCGCCGAAGGAGAGCGCGACGGCACCGGAGACGGCGGCGGCACGGACGACGACCGCACAGGCCCGGGCGCCGAGGGCAGCCGTCCGGCGACCGCCCAGGACGTCCCTGCGTGGGTCACGGACCTGGTCGAGCGAGCTCATGCGGTCGTCCCGCGCTACCGGCGTGCTCGCGACCAGCGCCGGAGTCACGCTCGTTCGCCGCTCGACGACCTGCCCCCCGTGACGCGCGACGACCTGCGGGCCGACCTCGCATCGTTCGTGCCCGTCGACGTCGACCTCTCGCGGGTCCTCGAGGGGACGAGCTCGGGCAGCACGGGGGCGGCCGTCGTCGTCCCGCTGCACCCCGTCGCGGTCGCGGCCGACCTCGCCCTCCTGCAGCTCCTCGTCCGTGGCGCCGGCGCGACCTGGACACCGCACGAGGACCGGCTGGGTCTCGTGAACCTCGTCGACCAGCGGGCCGCGTTCACCTACGTGTCGGCCATGACGGGCTTCGACGCCGCCTCGGGGCGTCCCGGAAGCAGGCTCGGCGTGCCGCTCATGGCTCGCGTCAACCTCGACCCCGGCGCGTGGAGGGACCCGGCAGACCGTTCGACGTTCCTGCGGGGGACCGACCCGCAGGTCCTCAGCAGCTCGCCCCTCCCCCTGCTCGCCCTGGCCGACCTCGACGCGCGCGAGGGGCTCAGGCTGCACCCGGCCGCGGTCGTGAGCGGGGCCGCGCACCTCTCCTCGCCCGCACGGGCCCGCCTGCGGGCCGCGTGGGGCGTCCCGGTGGTCGACCTGTACGGCCTGCGCGAGACGGGCGCGGTGGCCTCGCGCGCGGACGACGGCCCGTTCGTCGTCGTGCCGCGTCGCGTCTGGGTAGAGATCCTGTCCGACGACGGCACTCCCGTCCCCGACGGGTCGCCGGGCGAGGTCGTGGTCACCACGGACGAGAACCCCTACCTGCCGCTCCTGCGCTACCGGACGGGCGACCGCGCACGGATCGTCCGCCCCCACGGCCCCGGCGGACGGGTCGAGCTGCACGACCTCGAAGGGCGCTCCCCCGTGCGCTACCTGCACGCCGACGGGCGCTGGCTCGGGTCGGTCGACGCGACCCAGGTCCTCCAGGCGGCCGGGATCGCGGCCTGGCAGCTCCACCAGCGTGCCGACGGGACGATCGAGCTGACCGTGGTGCCGGACGCACCTGCGGGCGGGGCGCCGTCGGGCACCGGCCGGGGACGGGCAGGCGCGCCCGGCACGGGTGCGGCCCCCGCGACGGACTCGGCAGCGCGCGCGCTGCGGCAGTGGATCGGCCGCGACGTCGTCGTGAACGTCACGACTCCCGCCCACCTGGGACACGGCCGGGCACGTCGCTACTCGAGCGACGTGCCCGGCGGTCAGGCGTGAGACCCGATCAGGCGATGTTGCCCTCCGGGCGGAACACGATCGACGAGGTGCGGTCGTTCATGGACCCGAGGCTCGTGCACAGCGGGACGCAGTTGGTCGTGGTGCCCGTGTAGCTCTCGCCGTCGTAGAGGGTCGACCAGCACCGGGCGTAGGTCGCCATGGAGCTGATGTTGTTGTTCATCAGGTAGGTCGACATCTTGGGGAAGCCGTACGTGTTGCCCGTCATGCACCCGTAGCCGCTGCTGCCGTAGAAGACCTTGGCACCACCGGTCTGGTTGGTGTTCTTGTACGCGATGCCCAGCATCATGGAGCTGGCGGCGGCGGTCGTGACCGCGCCCGCGCTCGCCGCCTGGGGCGCGGCCGCCGCCTTGGCCGCCTGCTCGTTCGCGTACCCCCGCAGTGCCGTGAGGTCCCCCGCGAGGACGCGCGGGTCCGTGACGGGCTCCCCCGAGACCGACTCGAGCGCCTCGCCGAGCGTGTCGAAGCACGCGGTCGTGGGCGCGGGCGTCAGGGCGATGTCCTGCCCGGCCGGGGTCGGCTGCGCGATGACCGTGCAGACCTGGTCGTCGGTGGGGAATCCCTGCGACGTCAGGTCGGGACCGCCCGCGAGGGCAGGCGCCCCGCCGATCCCCCCGAGGACGAGGACGACCGCCGAGACGGCGGCCAAGCGCGTGATGCGTCGTGACATGTGGTGCTCCTTCACAGCGTGGGCCGGGACCCCTCGCGACTGCGCGAAGGACCGACACGTGGGTGAGGACCGACAGCGAGACGACCTCGTCCCGCGCCCCCGCACCGATCCTAGGGGTACGCCAGACCCCTGTCCCGGTTTGTCCCCTGTGTTCACCCACGACCTCCGGATCGGTTGCCCGGGGCCCGTGCGACGCGCGGTCGCCCGGCTTCCCCTATAGCGTGCAGGCACGGTCGTCTGCACACAGCCGTCGGCGACCGCAACGGGGGAACCACCAAGCACCTTCAACGCCACCGGTCCGCACCGGGGAAATGAGTGTCGATGAAGCACCGTTCGTTGTTAGCTGCAGTCTCAGGACTGGCGGTGGTCGCGGCGTCGACGCTGCCCGCCGCGTCCGCACCGTCCGACCCGGCCGGCTCGTCCGGCCCCACCCTCACCTCGCAGTCCGCGGAGTCGCTCGCGCTCGACCCGGGCAAGGTCGCCCCGTCGCTCGCCGAGTCCTCCGGGACCGTGACCGCGTTCGTCCAGCTCGACACCCCCTCGGGGGTCGAGCTGACGGAGCAGGGCGCGAGCGCCGCGCAGGTCGAGGACAACCAGGCAGTCGTCGAGCAGCTCGCGGACAGCGTCGTCCCCGCGCAGACGAACGCCCGCAGCGCCCGTGCCGCGGGCGCGCCCCAGCAGGTGTCGGTCACGAGCAGGCTGGTCCCCGGCGTCGTCGTGACGGGCGACGCCGAGCAGGTGCGTGCCCTGGCAGGTGACGACAAGGTCGTCACCGTCTACCGCATCATCCCCAAGTCGCCGTCGAACAAGGGCACCGACGCGTTCACGCGCGCGCTCGAGGCGTGGCAGAGCACGGGGTACACCGGCAAGGGCGTCCGGATCGGCATCATCGACACGGGCATCGACTACACCCACGCCGGGTTCGGCGGTCCGGGCACGCAGGCCGCGTACGACGAGGCGTACGGCGACAAGGGGCAGGACCCCGTCCCCGCCGGGACGTTCGACGACGCCAAGTACCTGGGCGGGTACGACTTCGCCGGGTACGACTACGACGCGTCCGGCCGGGTGCCGGGCACGTCGCTGGTCCCCACCCCCGACGAGAACCCGATCGACTCGCTCGACACGATCGGCTCGGGCCACGGCTCGCACGTCGCGGGCACCACGGGCGGCTACGGCGTCACGGCGGACGGCGAGACGTTCGACGGGGACTACACGACCCTCACGGACATCTCCGACTGGACGGTCGGCCCGGGCTCCGCGCCGGAGTCCGGCCTGTACGCGCTCAAGGTCTTCGGTGACCTGGGCGGCTCGACCAACGTCGTGATCGACGCGCTCGAGTACGCGGCCGACCCGGACGGCGACGGCGACCTGTCGGACCGTCTCGACATCGTCAACCTGTCGCTCGGCTCGGACAACACCCCGGCCGACGACCCCGAGAACCTGTTCATCGACCAGCTCTCGCGCCTGGGCACCCTCGCGGTCGTCGCGTCGGGCAACGCCGGTGACATGACCGACGTGGGCGGGTCGCCCGGCAACTCGCGGACCTCGCTCACGGTCGCGAACTCGGTGGGCGACACCCAGACGTTCGACGGCGTCGAGGTCACGGCTCCCGCAGGCGTCGCGGGCTCCTACCCCGCGCAGAACTCGCAGAGCTACGCGGGCGGCGTGGACGTGACCGCCGAGGTCGCGTTCCTGGGCGCCACGGTCAGCGGCTGCACGCCCCTGACGCCTGCGCAGGCCGCTGCCACGGCGGGCAAGATCGCGTTCCTCTTCTGGGACGACGACGACTCCTCGCGCGAGTGCGGGAGCGCGGCGCGCTTCAACAACGCCCAGGCCGCGGGCGCCGTGGGCGTGCTGCTGTCCTCCGAGCTCGACGTGTTCGCGGCGGGCATCGCGGGCAACGCGGGCATCCCGGGGGCGCAGCTCACGGGCCCCAGCCACGACGCGCTGCGTCCGGCGATCGAGGCGGGCGGCGTCGTCCTGACGCTCGGCCCGTCGTTCGCGAACTCGTCGTTCGTCGAGATCCCGGGCATCGGCGACACGCTCAACGCGGGGTCCTCGCGCGGTGTGCACGGCTCGCTGGGCATCGTGAAGCCCGACGTCGCCGCCCCGGGCACGGGGATCGCGTCGGTGGCCTCGGGTCGCCTCACGCAGCCCGGCATCAAGTCCGGCACCTCGATGTCGACGCCGCACGTCGCGGGCATCGCCGCTCTGGTCAAGGAGGCCCACCCCGGCTTCAGCGCCCAGCAGGTCAAGACAGCCGTCATGAACACGGCCTCGCACGACGTGTGGACGGGCCAGGACGGCACGGGCGTGGCCTACGGCCCCGAGCGCGTGGGGTCGGGCCGGGTGGACGCGGTCGACGCGGTGAAGAACTCGACGCTCGCGTACGCGGCGCAGGACCGCGAGCTCGTCTCGGTGTCCTACGGGATCGTGCCCGTGGCCGACAAGACGGTCACGGTGCGCAAGACGGTCGACGTGCAGAACACGGGCTCGGCGTCCGTGGCGTACGCCGCCGCGTTCACGACGTCCAGCACCGCGGGCGGCGCGAAGATCACGGTCTCCCCGGCGAACCTCACGGTCCCCGCCGGTCAGACCCGCACGGTCACGCTGACCCTCACGGCCGACCCGGCGACGCTCGCCAAGCAGCTCGACCCGACGTCCGACGAGGCGATCGCGGGTGTTCCGCGTGACTTCGTCGGGATGCTCACGGGGCGCCTGGTCCTGACCCCCGCGACGGGCAGCGAGCTGCGTGTCCCGGTCCAGGCGGCACCCAAGCTCGTGAGCGACCTGACGGGCAAGGACGTCACGTTCGTCGGCCAGGACACGGCCGCCGAGCTCGACCTCGACGGCCGGGGCGTGGACGCGGGCGGCTGGACGTCGCTCGTGGCGCCGTTCGAGCTCAAGGCGACCAGCCCGCGGCTCGAGGCCGACGCGGCCGAGGGTGCCTCGGCGTCGGCCGTCGCGGCCGGCGACATCCGTGCCGTCGGCTTCTCGTCGAGCGCGCCGCAGTTCGCGGCGGCCGGGAGGAACCCGGCCGAAGGCCGGATCGGGATCGGCATCGCCGTGGACGGCGACTGGGCCACGCTCGGGACCAACGTGATCCCTGCGGTCGAGACCGATGTCGACGGCGACGGGTCGCCCGAGTTCGAGACGACGATCGAGAAGTACAACGACTCGGACCTGACGGTCGCGATCACCTACACGCTCAAGCCGTGGACGTCCCCCGGCGGACGCCAGTACGCGGCGGGGGCCTCGGTCCAGATCGACCCGGTCAACTCGGTCTGGGCGGACATCGACACCTCGGTGTTCGACAACAACGTCATGATCGTCCCGATCGGGATCGGCAGCCTGGGGATCGCCCCGGGAGCCACGCCGACGTTCAGCGTCGCGACGTACTCGTACTACGCCTCGTCGCCGGACCAGGTCGTCGACCGGATCGGACCGTTCACGGGCGACCCCTACGACCCGGCGTACTGGTTCAGCGGCGGCGGACAGCTCCTGTTCGTGGGCGCTGACGACGCACCGGTCACGGTCAACCGGTCGGCCGCGGCCACCGAGGCGGGCACGGGCGAGCTGCTCCTGCTGCACCTGCACAACGCCACGGCGGCCAAGCGCTGGCAGACGGTCGGGATCTCCACCCTGGACGCGTCGGTCGAGCTCTCGGTCACGGCGCAGTCGCGCTGCGTGTCGGGCAAGGCGCAGGTCTCGGTGCGTGCGGTCAACGACGGCGACGTCAAGGCCGACGTCGTGGTCGAGACGCCGTTCGGGACCAAGACCTTCAAGAACGTCGCGCCGGGCAAGTCCGCGTCGCAGTCGTTCAACTCGCGCGAGGTCTCGATCGACGCCGGCTCGGCGACGGTCACGGGCACCGCGATCATCGAGGGCGTCAAGGTCACGACACCGTTCGAGGCCGGCTACGAGGCGATCAGCTGCGGCTGAGGCCTCGACCGCTCACGAGTGGGCTCAGGGTCGGCG
>NZ_JBHXBO010000079.1:0-17302 GCF_042726775.1 Oerskovia sp. NPDC060287 | reverse complement strand
CCGCGCCGTCGGCCCCCCCTCCCAAAACCCCCCCGTCTTCCACCACCCCCCCCCCCCCGGGCTTGGGGGTGTGGGCGGGGTCCGCCCACGGCGCGCGGCAGCAGCCGCGCAGGAGGATCAGCGAGCGTAGTACTCGACGACGAGCTGGACCTCGCAGGTCACGGGGACCTCGACGCGCTTGGGGCGACGCACCAGGACGGCGCTCAGCTTCTCGAGCTGGACGTCGAGGTAGGCCGGGACGGCCGGCAGGACGTCGCGGTGCGCACCGGCAGCGGCGACCTGGAACGGCGTGGTGGCCTGGCTCTTCGGCTTGACCTGGATCGTCTGACCCGGCTTGACCTTGAACGAGGGGCGGTCGACGATCTTGCCGTCGACGAGGATGTGGCGGTGGCCGACGGCCTGGCGCGCCTGCAGGATGGTGCGGGCGAAGCCGGAGCGCAGCACGAGCGCGTCGAGACGCATCTCGAGGTTCTCGACCAGGGCCTCACCGGTCAGACCGGCGTCCTTGCGAGCGTCCTCGTAGGCGCGAGCCATCTGCTTCTCGCGAAGCGCGTACTGGGCGCGCAGACGCTGCTTCTCGCGCAGACGGACCGCGTAGTCCGACTCGGTGCGGCGACGGGCGCGGCCGTGCTCACCGGGCGGGTAGGGACGCTTCTCGAAGTGCTTGACTGCCTTGGGCGTGAGCGCGAGGCCCAGCGCGCGGCTCAGGCGAACCTGGCGGCGCGAACGAGTCACTGAAGACACAGTGTGTTCCTGTCCTGTCGTGTTCTTGACGTCACACCCGTGCGGATTGCCGGGTGCGGGACCAGCCGATGAGCCACCACCGTGATCCGTGAGGATGCGACTCCCCTCGACCTGGGTCGAGGGTGTCCTGCGGGGCTGCGGGGCCGAGGTCCCAGGTGGCCGTCCCTGCCCTGACGGGCGGAGACAACCTGAGAAGTCTACCGCACGGGGCACGGGGGGCGGGCCGTGCCCTGGTCACGGGCCGCCGGTGACGTGCCGACGAGCACCCCAGCTCCGTCCGCCGGCCCTCAGTCGCCCAGGATCTGCCGGATCCGCTCGAGCCGCTCGGTCACCGAGCGCTCGAACCCGCGGTCGGTGGGGGTGTAGTAGCGCGTGCCCTGCAGGACGTCCGGGAGGTACTGCTGGCGCGCGACCGCGTGCGGGGTGTCGTGCGCGTACTTGTACCCCTTGCCGTGCCCCAGCTCCTTGGCCCCCGCGTAGTGGGCGTCGCGCAGGTGCGCGGGCACCGTGCCGACCTTGCCCGCGCGCACGTCCGCGAGGGCCGCGTCGATCCCGAGGTAGGCCGCGTTGGACTTGGGGGCCGTCGCAAGGTGCACGACAGCCTCGGCCAGGATGATCCGGGCCTCGGGCATGCCGATGAGCGCGACGGCCTGGGCCGCGGCGACCGCGGTCTGCAGGGCGCTGGGGTCGGCCATGCCGACGTCCTCCGCGGCCGAGATGACGATGCGCCGGGCGATGAACCGGGGGTCCTCACCCGCGGCGATCATGCGCGCGAGGTAGTGCAGGGATGCGTCGACGTCCGAGCCGCGCACGGACTTGATGAAGGCGCTCGTGACGTCGTAGTGCTGGTCGCCGTCGCGGTCGTAGCGGACCGCGGCGACGTCGATCGCGCGCTCCATGGTCTCGAGGTCGACGACCACGGCGCCGTGCGCCGTCCCCGGCGCGGGGCTCTCCCCGGTCGCGCGGTCCTCGTCCTCGCCCTCGTCGGGAGCCTCCGCCCCCTCCCCCGGGTCGTCCGCGCCCGCACGCCCGACGGCGTCGCCCGGGTCCTGCGCGTCGTCGTCGGAACCCGTGGTGCGCACCGGGGCGTCCGGTACCTCCGAGAGCGCGGCGCCCGCCGCGGCCTCGAGGATCGTCAGGGCCTTGCGGGCGTCGCCGCCCGCGAGGCGGACCAGGTGCTCCTCGGCCTCCTCCGCGAGCGTGACGGCCCCGCCCAGCCCGCGCTCGTCGACCAGCGCGCGGTGCACCAGGGCACGCACGTCACCCGACGTGAGGGGCTTGAGGGTCAGCAGGAGCGAGCGCGAGAGCAAGGGCGAGTTGACCGAGAAGCTCGGGTTCTCCGTGGTGGCCGCCACGAGCGTGACCCACCGGTTCTCCACGCTGGGCAGCAGCGCATCCTGCTGGGACTTGGAGAAGCGGTGGACCTCGTCGATGAACAGGACGGTCTCCTCGCCGCCCGTGGCCAGACGGCGCCGGGCGTCGTCGATGACCTGGCGCACGTCCTTGACGCCCGCGGTGACGGCCGAGAGCTCGACGAAGCGCCGGCCCGAGGTCGAGGCGATGAGGTAGGCGAGCGTCGTCTTGCCCGTGCCGGGCGGGCCCCACAGGATGACCGAGCCCGGGGCCGCGCGCGAGGCACCCGGCCCGTCCACGTCGATCAGGCGACGCAGGGGCGAGCCGGCGACCAGCAGGTGCTCCTGCCCGGCCACCTCCTCGAGGGCCGCGGGGCGCATCCGGACCGCGAGGGGCGAGCCCGGCCCCGGGCGGGGTGTCCCCTGGGTGCCGGAGGTCGCGGCGTCGAACAGGTCCATCCCGGGAAGCATGCACCGAGCCTACGCACCGCCACCCACACTCACCGACTCCGGTCCGCCCACATCCTGCACGACCCGGCACCGCCCCGGCCGAGGTGCCATGCTGGCCGGGTGTTCGAGAGCCTGGGGCGCGCCGTCGCCCACCGTCCCCGCCTGACCGTCGCCGTCTGGGTCGTGCTGACCGTCCTCGGCTTCGCGCTCGCCGTCGTGGGCGTCCACGGCGAGAGCCTGTTCGACCGCCTGACCACGGGCGAGCCCGCGGTCCCGGGCTCGCAGAACGAGCGCGGCACGCAGATCCTGACCGACCAGGACACGACGGGTGAGGAGATCTCGCTGCTCGTGAGCGGCGCCGACCCGGCCGACCCCGCGGTCGCCGCGGCCATGGACCCCGTGCACCAGCAGCTCGACGCGATCACCGGGGTCGCGACGGTCGTCGACCCGTTCGTGATCCCCGGGGGTCTCGAGACCGAGGCCGCCCGGTCGCTCGTCGCGGCCGACGGAGACGGGTTCCTGGTGTCGGTCACGCTCGAGGCGGGCCTCGACGAGGAGGCCACGGCCGCTGCGGCGAGCGACGTCGTCGAACGCCTCGAGGCCGTCCCCGAGGACCTGGCCGAGGCCGCGCCGGGCGCGACCGGGCTCGTCTCGAGCAACGACCTGATCGTCGAGGCCATCACGTCGCAGGTCGAGAAGGACCTCACGACGGGCGAGATGATCGCCCTGCCCATCGCCCTGCTCGTCATGGTGCTCGTCTTCGGCGGGTTCCTCGCGGCCGCGATGCCCATGGCGGGGGCCATCGCCTCGATCGGCGCGGGCCTGGGGGTCCTGCTCGCGCTGTCCTACCCGCTCACGATCGACGCGTCGGTCGTCAACGTCGTGACCCTGCTGGGCCTGGGCCTGTCGATCGACTACGGGCTGCTGATCGTCTCGCGCTTCCGCGAGGAGCTGCACCGGCTCGTCGACGAGCGTGCCCCCGGTGGGGCCACGACGTCCGGCCCGTCGTCACAGGCCGAGGTCACGGCCGCGGTCGTGCGCACCATGGCCACCGCGGGACGCACCGTCGCCTTCTCCGCGCTGACCGTCGCCATCTCCATCGCCGGGCTCATGGTCGTCGAGCCCGACATCCTGCGCGCGATCGGCGCGGCGGGGCTCGCGATCATCCTGATCGCCGTGGCCACGGCCATGACGCTCGTGCCCGCACTGCTCGCCCTCGCCGGGCACCGCCTGGTGGCTCCCAGCGTCCTCAGCCGCGTCCCCGGGCTGCGGGCCGTCCTGGCGCGCACGGCCGACGTCCAGTCCGACGAGGGCGTGTTCTCGCGCCTCACCGGCCGCGTCCAGCGCCACCCGGTGTGGGTCATGCTCGGCACCGTGGCGGTCCTGGTCGTCCTGGCCCTGCCCGTCCTGGGTCTGCAGATGCGCAACTCGGGCATCGAGCTCCTGCCCCAGAGCTCGCCCCAGCGCGAGTTCGTCGACGAGGTCACCGCGCAGTTCCCCGCGTCCGAGAGTCCCGACCTGCGCGTCGTGACCGACTCCACGCCCGAGCAGGCCCAGGCCTGGGCCGAGGAGATCGCGGGACTCGAGCACGTCGAGCGGGTCGACCCGGCGGTCGCCGTGGGCGCCGACCACGCGGTCGTCGGGGTCCACGTCGACGCCGACGACGCGGGTGGCCCCGAGGCGGTGGCCGTCGTGGACGAGGTGCGGGCCCTGGACCCCGGCTTCGACTTCTACGTCACGGGCCAGGCGGCCGGGCAGGTCGACTTCCGGGCGGCGCTCGCGGACCGGGTGTGGTGGGCCGTGGGGATCGTGGTCGTGGCGACGTTCGTGCTGCTGTTCCTCATGACGGGGTCGGTGCTCATCCCGGTCAAGGCCCTGCTGACCAACGTGCTGTCGCTGGCCGCGTCGCTGGGCGTGCTCGTGTGGGTGTTCCAGGAGGGGCACCTGGAGGGCGTGCTGGACTTCTCGTCGGCGGGCGGCATCGAGACCTACGTCGTGGCGCTCGTGATCGCGTTCGCGTTCGGCCTGGCCATGGACTACGAGGTCTTCCTGCTCTCGCGCATCAAGGAGCTGCACGACGCGGGCCTGTCCAACGACGAGGCCGTGCGGCTGGGCCTGCAGAGGTCGGGGCGCATCATCACCTCGGCCGCGGCCATCATCATCGTGGTGTTCGCGGGCTTCGTGTTCGGCGAGCTGCTCGTGATCAAGGAGGTCGGGTTCGCGCTGGCCGTGGCGGTCTTCATCGACGCGACGATCGTGCGGATCCTGCTCGTGCCGGCCACCATGACGCTCCTGGGCCGGGCCAACTGGTGGGCCCCCAAGCACCTGAGGTGGCTGTACTCGAGGTTCTCGATCACGCACTGACCGCCGCTGCCCGTCCCTGCACCGTCGGGTGCGGAGCTCTGGTGCAGAACGCCGCGTGCGTCGCACCAGAGCACCGTCCCCTGCGGCGACCGGCTCAGTGGCGGCTCTCGAACTCCTGCACGACGGCGTAGCCCAGCCGGGAGTAGACGCGGCGGGCCGCGTCGTTGTCGGCGTACATGCCCAGGGTCACCCAGTCCGCCTCGGCCAGACCGGCCCGGGTCACGACGGCCGTGGTGGCCGCGGCGATGCCGTGCCCGCGCCAGGCGGGGTCGGTCGCGATGCTGCCCAGCGCCCAGGGCGTGCCGGGCTCGACCTGCCGGGCACCGACGACCCCGCGCAGCGCACCGTCCGGGTCGCGCCATCCCCACCAGCGGGCCCACGGGTCCTCGGGGCTCATCTCCGCGAGCGGGTTCGCGACGTCCAGGCACGCGCGCACCTCGGCCGCTGCCGACGGCCCGGTCAGGGCCTCGACCCGCTCCTCGCCCGGCTGGGCCGACGGGGCCTCGCGCGTGGCGAAGAAGTCCCAGCTCGACACCGACCGACCGTCGCCGTCGCGCAGGACGGCCGGCAGGTCGGCGTCCGCGACCCGGTCTCCCAGGAAGCCGAGCGTCCCGCGCGGCAGCCCCGCGCTGACCACGCGGCCGCCGATCACGCCCGAGCCCACGACCCGGGCCAGCACGTCCGCCGTCGCCTCGGCCGCCCCCACGCCCCACAGGCCGACGGCCTGCGGAGGGCGAGCGGCGCCGTCGGGCCCCTCGACCTCGGACGCCGGGGCCCCGAGCGCCACGCTCAGCACGCACGCGTGCTCGTCCTGCCACACCCCGCGCACGTCCCACTCCGCGAGGTCGGTCAGGACAAAGGGGTGGGAGGCCCACCGGTCCGTCAGACCGGTCGAGCCTCCCAGCGTCCTTGCCTGCGTGCGGGTGTCCGGGGCGGTCACGCCTTCCCGGTGGCGGCAGGAGCGGCGTCGGTGTCCGCAGCGGCGTCCGGCGCGGGCGCGGCCTTGGGCTTCGCGTCGACGCCCGCCTCCTTGCGCTGCTGCGCCGTGATGGGCGCGGGCGCCTGCGTCAGCGGGTCGTACCCGCCGCCCGACTTGGGGAACGCGATGACGTCGCGGATCGACTCCGACTTCGTCAGCAGCGCCACGATGCGGTCCCAGCCGAACGCGATGCCGCCGTGCGGCGGGGCGCCGAACGCGAAGGCGTCGAGCAGGAAGCCGAACTTCTCCTGCGCCTCCTCCTCGCCGATGCCCATGACCGCGAACACGCGCTCCTGGACGTCGCGGCGGTGGATACGGATCGAGCCGCCGCCGATCTCGTTGCCGTTGCACACGATGTCGTACGCGTAGGCGAGCGCCTCGCCCGGGTTCTGCTCGAACGTGTCGATCCACTCGGGCGTGGGCGAGGTGAACGCGTGGTGCACCGCGGTCCAGGCCGAGTTGCCCAGTGCGACGTCGCCCTCGTCGGCGGCCTCCCCCGTGGGCTTGAACAGGGGCGCGTCGACGATCCAGACGAACGCCCAGGCGTCCTCGTCGATCTGGCCCGTGCGCTTGGCGATCTCCTGACGGGCCGCGCCCAGCAGGGCGCGCGACTCGTTGGTCTTGCCCGCGGCGAAGAACACCGCGTCGCCCGGCTGCGCGCCGGTCGCGTCGCGCAGGCCCTCGCGCTCGGCCTCCGAGAGGTTCTTGGCGACCGGGCCCGCGAGGGTGCCGTCCTCCTGGAACGTCACGTACGCCAGGCCCTTGGCCCCGCGCTGCTTGGCCCACTCCTGCCAGGCGTCGAACTGGCGGCGCGGCTGCGAGGCCCCGCCCGCCATGACGACGGCGCCCACGTACTCGGCCTGGAAGACGCGGAACGGGGTGTCCTTGAAGTAGTCCGTGAGCTCGACGAGCGGGTTGCCGAAGCGCAGGTCCGGCTTGTCCGAGCCGTACAGGCGCATCGCGTCGTGGAACGTCATGCGCGGGATGGGCGTGGGGATCTTGTACCCGATGAGGTCCCACAGCGCGACGAGGATCTTCTCGCCGAGCGCGATCACGTCGTCCTGCTCGACGAAGCTCATCTCGACGTCGAGCTGCGTGAACTCGGGCTGTCGGTCCGCGCGGAAGTCCTCGTCGCGGTAGCAGCGGGCGATCTGGTAGTAGCGCTCCATGCCCGAGACCATGAGCAGCTGCTTGAACAGCTGCGGGGACTGCGGCAGGGCGTACCAGGAGCCCGGCGCCAGGCGCGCGGGCACCAGGAAGTCGCGGGCGCCCTCCGGGGTCGAGCGCGTCAGGGTCGGGGTCTCGATCTCGACGAAGTCCTGCGCGTCGAGCACGCGGCGTGCGGCCTGGTTGGCCTTGGCGCGCAGGCGCAGGGCGTGGGCCGGGGTGGGGCGGCGCAGGTCCAGGTAGCGGTGCTTGAGGCGTGCCTCCTCGCCGATGACCTCGTTGCCCTCGAGGGCAGTGGAGACCTGGAAGGGCAGGGGCGCGGACTCGTTGAGCACGACGACGTCGCTCGCCACGACCTCGATCTCACCCGTGGGGAGGTTCTTGTTCTCGTTGCCCTCGGGACGCCGGGAGACCTCACCGGTGACCTGGAGCACGAATTCGGCGCGCAGCGGGTGCGCGACCGACTCGTCACGGATGACGACCTGGGCGATGCCCGAGGCGTCACGCAGGTCGATGAAGGCCACCCCACCGTGATCGCGGCGACGGTCGACCCAGCCGGTGAGGGTGACGGTCTGACCGATCTGCTCGGCCCGCAGGGAGCCGGCTGTATGGGTGCGAAGCACGGAGAGAGTCCTTCCGGAACATGCCGGGGCGCGCAGTGGCGTCCCGGGATGGGAGTGGGGAGTGCGCAGACGACGCACGCGGACGAGTCTAGTCTGTGGGCGGACCACGTTCATGAGAATTCTCCCCGGGAGGCACGCATGGCCAGGCGGATCGCGACCACGGACCGGATCGGACGCGCAGAGCTCGTCGCGTTCCTGCGCGCCAACCGGCGGGCCGTGCTGCTCACCCGGCGCGCGAGCGGCGCCCCGCAGATGAGCCCCGTCACGTACGGGGTCGACGACGAAGGGCGTGTGGTCGTCTCGACCTACCCGGACCGCGCCAAGGCCGTGAACCTGCGGCGCGACCCCGCCGCGTCGCTGTGCGTCCTGGGCGAGGACTTCGACGACGCCTGGGTCCAGGTCGACGGCACGGCCGAGGTGATCGACCTGCCCGACTCGGTCGAGCCCCTCGTCGAGTACTACCGCTCGATCGCCGGGGAGCACCCCGACTGGGACGAGTACCGCCGGGCCATGGTCGCGCAGGGCAAGTCGCTCCTGCGCGTGACGGTCACGGGTTGGGGCCCCGTGGCCACGGGCGGGTTCCCGGCACGGCTCGCGCAGGACTGAGCGCGGGCCGTCACGGCCCGGCCCGAGCTGGTCAGGCGCTCGACGTCCCGCGCGACGCGTGCCGGACGACGTGCTCCGGTCCGACGTCCACGGACAGCCACGCCCACTCCGACTCCGCGTCGTACGGCGCCCAGGAGACGGCGCACGCGAGGACCACGACCTCGCCGTCCTCGAGCACGGGCAGGTTCCACTCGAGCCCGGGGCGCTCTGAGGTTCCGCGCTGGCCCCTGGCCGCACGTGGCAACCCGAGCCTGCGCGGCACGTCGTCCACCAGCGACAGGTCGCTCGCGAGCCCGGGATGGTCGGACCTCCATCGCGCGGGACACAGCCCCCGGAGAACGAGGCCCCAGACTCCCTCGCTGTCCGGCCCGCCGATGACCAGCTCCGTGCGACCGTCGTCGGCCGCGAGCGCCGCGAGGTGCTGTCCGTCGGCGGTCCCGACGTCGAGCCCGACGGGCTGATCAGCCATCTGGACGCGCAGGCTCGTCTCGACCATCGCTCCCAGCGCCTGGACGCGCCAGGCGACTCCCCAGGTCGTGGCCGGAGACCTTCCCTCCTTGTCGAAGGTCGGCAAGGGCGTGAGGATCTGCTCGAGCGACCAGGAGGGGCCGCGCCGGTGCAGCAGCCGGCCGCCGGCAGGCAGGGCGAACGTGGAACCAGGAACGGTTCCCGTGTCTCTCCCGGCGCACCGAGCGGACAGGACGACGTCCCCGAACGGGGTCCGGACGTGCGGCGCCACGTCCCCCAGGGCGGGCAGCCCACGAGAGGTCGGCCAGGCGAGCGTCATGGTGCGAGAGCGTAGTCGCTCCGTGCAGGTCGGGTCCCTCTCCTCGCCGGGACGTCGTCGGCGTCGGTCGGGCTCCGAACGTCTCCCTGCCACGGGGGCGACGTAGGAGCCCGCTACCCGGCTCGAAGCGGCCTCGTCACCTCCGCGCCGCACCCACCTCGCGCCGCCTTCTCGCGGCGAGCCACCACGCGATCCCCACGCTTCCCTGGACGATGCCCCAGACCAGGAGCAGGACGACCAGGGCGCTCCCGACGAACTCGGTCTGCAGGGTGACGACCACCCCGAGCGCGAGCACGACGAGGAACACCTGACGCAGCAGGTTCACGCTCAGGTCGAGGTGCCGGTCGATCCACCCGCCGATCCCAGCGCGTGCACCCACGTCCTGCGTGGGCGGGCGCGGCTGGGGAATCTCCTGCGGGTCACGGGCGGGGAGCCTGGCGACCAGGTGCTCGGGCACGCGTGCGTCGACGCCCTGCTCGATCGAGGGGCCGTTCAGGCCGACGTGCAGGGTGGGCTCGATCGCGACGGAGAAGCCGTCGGCCCCGATCAGATGGCGGGCCCCGTCGGGTCTCGCCGACAGGAGCTGGCAGTCCTCGAAGAGGACCGTCGCCGCACCGTCCGGGGTCGTCAGGCTGACTCCCTCCAACCCGATCACGAGGGCGACGTCCGGGTTGTCGACGCGCGGGTAGCGGATCCCCTCGACAGCGGCCGCCGACCGCTGCGGCGCGACGGCCATGCCCGCCCACTCGGCCCCGGCCCGTCCCGGCACCTGGAGCAGAGCCCCCGCCCAGACGTCCTCCGCAACCTGGCGCAGGTCCTCGACCGTGACGGCCTCGAGCTCGGCCCGGGACGTCTCCGGGGTCTTCACCGGGTGTCCGAGCAGGACGTCGAGCGCGTACGTCGGCAGCAGGTCAGCCGCAAGATCCGGCGAGTCGAGCCAAGTGAGCAGCGGCGCCCGCACGGCGTCGAGCTCGGCCTGCTCGATCACCCCGAGCCGGAGCCGGGCGAGGGTGTCGATCATGCCGCCGACGACGGCGCCCTGCTGCTGGGGCAACGCGTCGGCGTACAACGTGAACGTGGCGTGCGTGGCGTCTCGCCGGGAGTAGTCGCCGTCCGCGGTGTACGAGTACCCGCCCACCTCTCGCAGGTCGCGGAAGAGTGCGCGCGCAGCGACCTGCGCCAGCACTATCGCGCCCGCCGACCGCTCCACGACGGCGTCCAGCACGACGTGCCCGTCCTCCCCCTGGAAGAACGCCGGAGTCTGCGGCAGCGCGCTGCTCGCCGTGGGTGCCGGGATCCGCGCGCCGGAGGGCAACGACAGGTCCAGCCCCTCGGGAAGCGCGTCGCCCGTGACGAACAGCACGGCGTTGTCCCGCGTGAACCGCTCCCCGGCCCAGGCTCGCACGTCCTCGGCGCTGAGCCGGCGGATGCCCAGCTCGTCGTAACCGGCCAGTCCGTAGGTCTGAGCGCCGTAGCGCCACTGACGCATGGGGCGGAAGGGCCCGCCCGCCCGGCGCTGCGCCTCGGTCCGCAGGATCTGCTTCTCGACGTCCATCCGGCTCGTCGGAAGGTCGGTGAGCGCCGCGCACACGCCGTTGAGGTAGGCCACGACCTCCTCGTCGGTCCCGTGCACGTGGAACAGGGTGTACCCCTCGGCCGTCACGCCGTTGTGGTGCCCCTCCGCGAGCTGGCGGCCGTGCAGCGCCAGGTGCTCCACGAGATGGGTGATCCCGGCGGTCGCGAGCGTCTCGTCCGCGCTCCCCACCCGGAAGAACAGGCCGGCGGTGCGCTGCCCGTCCTGCTCGCTCGCACGCGCCGCGAACAGCACCGGGATGCCGTCGACCGTCGAGGAGCTGACGATGTGGTCCACGGAGGCGAGCGCGGCGAGGCCGCCCGCGACGACCTCTTCCTGCGTGTCCTGCGCGGCGATGTCGATCTGTGCGGACATGTCGATCCCTCTCAGCCCGCAGCCAGCACGGCGTCGCGGAAGTAGCTGAAGTACGTGACGGGGTCGTCGACGTAGTCCCACGGTGCGCCTGAGGCGCGGTTGCCGATCACCCGGAGGTGCACTGCGGCATCCTCCTCGTGGTCCCCGAGCAGGAAGGCCAGGGCGAACGCGTTGTGCGCCCCGACCGAGTGGAAGTCCTCCCGGTGCTCGGGGTGCCGCACGGACCGCGCAGCCGCCCGGCGGAGGTCGTCACGGACGGCAGCGCTCGCCATGTACCTCTCCTTCTCGGGCGGGTCCAGCTCGAGCCAGTGCTCGATGTGCGCGAGCGCCACGACCGCCCCGTTCGGCGCGCCGGCGGGGGCAGACTCCGCGCACTCGGTCGCGAACCCGTGCGCGTCCTCCCAGCTCCCGCTCCACTTGGGGCACAGCTGCTGGAGCAGCGCCTTCTGCGCGACGTAGCTGTGCGGGTCGAGCGACGCCAAGCGTCCGTAGCGACGGCGGGCCTCGGAGTGCCCGAGCTCGAGCCCCCGGGCCGTCGTCAGACGCACGTCCCACGCGAGGACGAAGGTCGGGTGCTCCGCGCAGACCTCGAGGAGGATCTGCTCGGCTCTGCGCAGCCAGTCGTGGAACTGCGCGAACTGTTCGCGAGACACGTGCTCGGCGCGGTACCGGCTACGGATCCCCCACCCGATGTGGACGTAGCGCTCGGCGAGGAGGGTCCGCAGCAACGGGTCGCGCGGGTCGTCCTCCAAGGCCCGCTCCAGCAGACCCTCGACCCCCTCGACGTCGGAGAGGTACCTCAGGGCGAAGTCCCGGTCCACCGGGCTCAGCTCCTCCAGGAGGGCGGCGACCGCGGCCCAGTCTTCTGTGGCTGCCACGGCCTGCATCGAGGCGATCTGGGGATGGGTCTCTTCGGTCGTGAACAACGGGGGCACGGGCGGCGGTGCCGCGCTCGGGCGCTTCCTGGGCATGCGGGGATCCTCGGCCGATCACAAGGGCACCGGCGAGGCATCGGCATCCGCGCCATGGTGTGACTGGCCGCAAGATAGCAGGTTTTGCCCGATTCGCGCGGGGAACCTAGAAGAGCAGCTGCTCGGCGCTCGCGGACGCGCTCGTGCCCGTGCGTGCTGGCGCTCTGCCGCTGTCCCGGTGCTGCGCCACCAGACTCCCGGCCGGGTAGTCACCCTCGTCGGGCCGCGCTCTCTCGCCAGGAGACTCGGGGTGCCAGGCGGTCCGGGCGTGGCCCGACGTGCGCGCCCGGGCGCGGTGCCCGGCGCTCGCGAAGCCGCGCTCGACGAGCAGCGGGCGCACCCGGTCCCACAGCCAGTCCCGGTACGCGCGGCTCGCGTACGACCCGCTCGCGTAGACGCGTTCGTAGCCCGCGACCCGCTCGGGGTGGTCGCGACGCAGCCAGGCCATGAACCACTCGCGGGTGCCGGGCTTGAGGAACAGCGGGAGGACCGTGGCGCCGGTCGCGCCGGCCTCGTGGACCGCGTCGAGCAGGCGCGTGAGGTGGTCGGTCGAGTCGGTGAGCCACGGCAGGACCGGGGCGATCATGACCCCGCACGGCAGCCCGGCCGCCCTCGCGGCGCGGACGAGGTCGAGGCGGGCGCGCGGCGTGGGCGTCCCCGGCTCGACGGCCTGCTGGAGGTCTTCGTCGACGAACGCCAAGGAGACCCCGATGCCCACGTCCACGCTCTGCGCCGCCTGGCTCAGGCGCGGGAGGTCCCGGCGCAGGAGCGTGCCCTTGGTGAGGATCGAGAACGGCGTGCGCGAGGCCTCGAGGGCGTCGATGATCCCGGGCATGAGCCGGTAGCGCCCCTCGGCGCGCTGGTAGGGGTCGGTGTTGGTGCCGAGCGCGACCGCGTCGCCCGCCCAGGACGGCTTGGCGAGCTCGGCACGCAGCACCTCGGCGACGTTCATCTTCACGACGATCTGGCTGTCGAAGTCCTCGCCGGGGTTCATGTCGAGGTAGCGGTGCGAGGGGCGGGCGAAGCAGTAGGAGCACGCATGGGAGCATCCGCGGTACGGGTTGATCGTCCAGGTGAACGGCATGCGGGACTCCCCCGGCACCTTGGACAGCGCGCTCTTGGCGAGCACCTCGTGGAACGTGACACCGGCGAACTCCGGCGTGCGCACGGTCCGCACAAGCCCCGCCATGCGTCCGAGCCCGGGCAGCGCGCCGTCGTCCGCCGTGATCGCCTGCCCGTCCCACCTCATGGCGCTATTCGAACACATGTTCGATCATGTTGTCGATGCCGACAACGACTGCGACCCCGGACTGCTCAGCCGATCCCCGCCGCCCGCACCCAGCGGTCGATCTCCGGCCCGGCGTCGGCGACACGCTCCCCGCGCACCGCGAGCCCCTCGCCCACGACCGCGTCGGGAGCGAGGGTCGCGTAGACCTCGGGCGCCCGGCCGAGTCCGCTCATGGCGTGCGTCGTGACGGGCAGGATCGTCGTACCCGCGAGCGAGACGCCGTCGAGGAACGTCGACATGATCATGGGCGGGCGCACGTTCCAGATCGGGCTCGCGAGGATCACGGTGCCGTACCCGGCGAGGTCCGGCAGCGGCTCGGCGATCTGCGGGCGGGCGTCCTCGTCCTGCTCGCGCACGTTGCGCGCCACGGTCTCGTCGTAGGCGTGCGGGTACGGGTCGGCGGCGGTGACGCGGTGGAGGTCGATGCCCGTGCGCTCGGCGATCATGGTCGCCAGCACCTCCGTGCTGCCGACCTCGAGGTCGCGCCGGCCGCCGTCCCAGTAGTTCTCGCCGGCGCGGGAGAAGAAGACGATCAGCGCGCCGCCGCCTGCCGTCGCGCCCGTGGTGGGCCGCGGCGCCGTCGTCGGGCCGGCCGCGACGGGCTCGCTTGGCGCCGACTGACCTCCCGTCCCCGCGCACGAGGCCACGGCGAGGACCCCGGCACCGGCGACCGCTACGCGCAGGAGCTCCCGACGCGAGACCGCGCCGGCCCTCACGCGCCCGCCGCCCGGTCGGCGCCCGCCCCGTCGGGCGCGCCCGCCGCACCGACCGCCGCACCGCCCGCCGCACCGACCGCCTCGGCGACCGCGTCGGCGTCGCGGGTCGCCGCGAGCGACGTCAGCAGCGCGAGGGCGTCGGCCGCGGGGCTCCCCGGGGCCGCGCTGTACGCGACCAGGCCCAACCCCGGCTCCTGGGCGAGCTCCATGACGTCGTAGTCGAGCGCAAGGACCCCGACGTCGGGGTGGCGCATGCGCTTGAGACCCGCCCGGTGCACGCGGACGTCACGCGTGGCCCACAGCTCCCGGAACCGCTCGGAGCGCGTCGAGAGCTCGCCGACCAGGTCGCTGAGCGCCCGGTCGTACGGGTTGCGTCCCGCCGCGCCGTGCAGTGCGGCCACCACGGCGCGGGACACCTCGTCCCAGTCCACGTAGTAGCGCCGAGCCGCAGGATCGAGGAACGCGAACCGCGCGGTGTTGGGCGCGGTACCCGTCTCTCGCGCGAAGTCGTGGACGGGGGCGTGCAGCTCACGAGCCAGCGCGTTGGTCGCCACGATGTCGCGACGGCTGTCCGTCACGTACGCCGGGGTCGCCGTCATCGAGTCCAGGACGCGCTGCACCGACACCGGGACCGTCGCGGCACGCACCGGCTCGCGCCGCTTGCGGGCCGGCTGGTTGGCGGAGTGCGCGAGATGACGCAGGTGCAGCGTCTCGGCCTCGTCCAGCCGCAGGGCCGACGCGAGCGCATCGAGCACCGCGTCCGACGCCCCGGCCAGGTTGCCGCGCTCGAGCCGCGCGTAGTACTCCGAGGAGACGCCCGCGAGGACCGCGACCTCGTCCCGGCGCAGGCCCGGGACCCTGCGCCGCCCGGTGCTCGGCGGCAGCCCGACCTCGGTCGGGCTCAACCGGGCTCTGCGGCTCGACAGGAAGTCTCGCACCTCGTCTCGTGGGTCCATGCCCACGACCCTACGGACCGTGCCCCGCCCGAGCCATGCACTGTCAGTACCCCTCTCGACAGGGCGTTCCTCCCTCACCCGGGCGATGGTGGAGTGGATGCAGTGCCACCGACCGACCGGTGGCCACCCGGACGAAGGGACCGAATCCATGCGAGCGACGTACCTGTACGGCACGAGAGACATCCGGGTCGACGAGGTCCCCGACCCCGAGATCCAGGAGCCCACCGATGCCCTCGTGCGGGTCGTGCGGGCGTGCGTGTGCGGCTCGGACCTGCACCGCTACCACGACTACGCGGGCGAGCCGCGCCCCATGGGGCACGAGCTGCTCGGCGTCGTCGAGGACGTCGGGGCCGACGTCACCACGGTCCGCCGCGGCGACTTCGTGATCTGCCCGTTCGGCATCCAGGACAACACGTGCGTGTACTGCCGCGAGGGCATGCAGACCTCGTGCCTGCACGGGCACTTCTTCGGCACGGGCGGAGTGGGCGGTGCCCAGGCCGAGGCCGTGCGCATCCCCCTCGCCGACGGCACGCTCGTCCGGACCGGCACGGCGCTCGCGGACACAGACGAGGCCCTGCTCAACTCGTTGCTCTCGCTCTCCGACGTGTTCCTGACCGGGCACCACGCCGCCCACATGGGCAAGGTAGGTCCCGGACGGACCGTGACCGTGATCGGGGACGGGGCCGTGGGGCTGAGCGCGGTCCTGGCCTCCCGGCGCCTCGGCGCCGAGCGCGTCGTCCTCATGGGCCGCCACACCGACCGCACCGACCTGGGCGTCGAGCTCGGCGCGACCGACGTGGTGCCCGAGCGCGGCGAGGAGGGCGTCGCCCGGGTCCGTGACCTCACGGACGGGCAGGGGACGCACGTCGTGATCGAGGCCGTGGGGCACATGCCCGCCTACCAGCAGGCGTACGGGGTCGTGCGTGTGGGCGGCGTCATCTCACGGGTCGGGGTCCCGCAGTACGAGGACGCACCCGTCGGGTGGGGCTCGCTGTTCGGACGCAACATCACGCTCACGGGCGGCCCCGCCCCGGTGCGGGCCTACATCGAGGACGTCCTGCCGGACGTGCTCGCCGGACGCATCGATCCCGGTCGTGTGTTCGACCGCGTCCTCCCGCTCGACCAGGTCGCCGAGGCCTACCGCGCCATGGACGCGCGCGAGGCCCTCAAGGTCGTGGTCCTGCCCTGACCGTCACCGGACCTCCTGGACACCCCCGCCCGACGTGCCCGACGACGCCACCTCCCCCCTCCCAGCCGTCCTGCCCCCACGACCAGCACCACCCAAGGAGCACCACATGACCGTCCTCACCCTGAACAACGGCGTCACCCTGCCGGCCCTCGGCTTCGGCGTCTTCCAGACCGCGCCCGAGGAGACCGTCTCCTCGGTCCGCACCGCGCTCGAGACCGGGTACCGGCTGGTGGACACCGCCGCGGCCTACGGCAACGAGCGCGAGGTCGGCCGGGCGATCGCCGAGTCGGGCCTCGACCGGGCCGAGGTGTTCATCGAGACCAAGGTGTGGATCAGCGACTACGGCTACGACAAGACGCTGCACGCGTTCGACAAGTCCGCGGGCAAGCTCGGCGTCGAGCAGATCGACCTGCTGCTCCTGCACCAGGCTCTGCCGAGCCGGTTCGACCTCACGCTCGAGGCCTACCGCGCCCTGGAGACGCTCCTGGCCGACGGCAAGGTCCGCGCGATCGGCGTGAGCAACTTCATGCCCGAGCACCTCGAGCGCCTCCTGGAGACGGCGAGCGTCGTCCCGGCCGTCAACCAGATCGAGGTCCACCCGTACTTCCAGCAGCGCGACCTCCAGGCCGTGGACGCGGCGCACGGCATCCTGACCCAGGCCTGGTCCCCCATCGGCGGCATCACCTCCTACCGCGAGGGCGGTGCCCGCACGTTCGACGACCCCGAGATCCTCGCGATCGCCGAGGCGCACGGGAAGTCCGCCGCGCAGGTCATGCTCCGCTGGCACCTCCAGGAGGGCCGCTCCGCGATCCCCAAGTCGACCAGGCCCGCACGCATCGCCGAGAACTTCGACGTGGCCGACCTCACCCTCACGGACGCGGAGCTCGCCGCGATCGACGCGCTCGACCAGGGCGTGCGCCGCGGCCCCGACCCGGCCGACATCACCCTGGAGACCTTCGGCCGGGACATCCCGGAGGCCTGAGCGGCTCTCGCCGAGGCGCCGTCGCCGCGCCCGGCGCCACGGCAGCACGGCAGCGCGGCGCACCGACCCGCGGCACGCGTGAGGCCCGGCAGGGGAATCCCCTGGCCGGGGCGGAGGACGGTGGTGGGGTACTCGGGGTGGTTGGGCGAGTCGGGCAGGTGCTGGGTCTCCAGGCAGACC
>NZ_JBHXBO010000078.1:0-17376 GCF_042726775.1 Oerskovia sp. NPDC060287 | reverse complement strand
GCCAAGTAGGCGCGGGGGCCGGGCGGCCCACAATCGTTGCCGTGCCGGGACCGCCGGGCAGCGCCGGACGGTCCCGGTCCTCAGGAGATGGTGCTGCTCGCTGCCAGGTCGACCAGCCACAGCGTGCGCTGCGTACCGATCGCTCCCGCGGCCGGCGTGGTCTCGACGGGGTCCCCGGCCAGGGCGGACGCGACGGCAGGGGCCTTCTCGGCGCCCGCAGCGACGACCCAGACCTCCTGCGCTGCCTGGATCGCGGAGAACGTCAGGGACACGCGCTCGGGCGGCGGCTTGGGGGAGTCACGGACTCCCGTCGTGGCTCCCTCGGCTGCGAGCCCCGCGTTGCCGGGGAAGAGCGACGCGACGTGCCCGTCCGGCCCCATGCCCAGCAGGAGGACGTCGAACGCGAGGTGCGTGGCGCCGTCGGGCGTGAAGCGTGCGAGCTCGTCCGCGTAGAGCGCGGCCGACTCCTCGGGTGTCCCGACGCCCTCGCCCGGCGCAGCCATGACGTGCACGTTCTGCGCGGGGAGGGTCGGCAGGTGGTCGAGGAGCGCCTCGCGCGCCTGCGTCTCGTTGCGCTCGGGGTCGCCCGTCGGCAGGAAGCGCTCGTCGCCCCACCACACGTGCACGCCGGTCCAGTCGACCGCGTCGCGCACGGGGTGCGCGGCGACGGCCGCGAGCGAACGGATGCCGACCGTCCCGCCCGTGAGGACGACGTGGACGGGCGTGCGCACGGACTGGATGTCGAGGATGCGGGTCAGCAGGCGCGAGGCGACCGCCTCGGCGAGCACGCCCGCGTCGGGGTGCACGACGACGAGGCGCGCCCCGTGCGCGCGGGCCTCGGTCCCCGCGTCGGTCGTCATTCGCCGATCCTTGCCAGGCCCTTGGTGAGGACCTCGCCGTAGACCTCGTCCGGGTCCAGCCGGCGCAGCTCCTCGGTGAGGCACTCCTCGAGCTGGCGCAGCGGCAGCGAGATGCGCCGGTCCGGCTGGCCGGGCTGCGTCAGGGTCACGATGCGCCCGTCCGGTCGGGACAGGACGACGGCGCCGCCCTTGCGCTCGAGGGTCACCTTGGTGATCCCCTCGACCCCGCGCCGACGGACGAGCCGGACCGGGCACCGGAGCTGCTGGGCCAGCCACGCCGCGAGGATGTCGACCGAGGGGTGGTGCTCCTCGCCCTCGACCTCGACGGCCGTCACGGACTCGTAGGGCGGCTGGTCGAGCGCGGCCGCGATGAGCCCGCGCCACAGGGTCACGCGCGTCCACGCGAGGTCGGTGTCTCCCGGGTGGTGGCTCTTGCTCAGGTGCTGGAGCGTCTGGAGGGACTTGCCGGCGTTGACGGCGTCGGTGATGCGACGGTGGGCCATCTGGCCGACGGGGTCCGCCGAGGGGTTGTCGGGCGTCTCACGGGGCCACCAGGCGACGATCGGGGCGTCCGGGAGCAGGAGCGGCATCACGAGGGTGTCGGTGTGCGCGACGAGCGGGCCCGAGGGGCGCAGGATGATGACCTCGCTGGCCCCCGCGTCACCGCCGATGCGGATCTGGGCGTCGAGACGCGCCGTCGAGCGCTTGTTGGCCGGCGCGACGACCACGACCCGGCAGGGGTGCTCGCGCGAGGCGCCGTTGGCGGCGGCGACCGCGTCCTCGACGTCGGCCTCCTCGGCCAGGACCACGAGGGTCAGGACGCGCCCGAGGGCGACCGCGCCACCCTCGTCACGCAGCTTCACGAGGCGCTTGTTGACCGCATTGGTCGTCGTCTCGGGGAGATCGATGATCATGAGGTGGGGCTCCAGTTCGAGGTCCGGGCGGAGGTCCGGGGCAGGCGGGAGATCGGTGCGGTCGCGGTCACGGACGCCGCCACGTGCGACCGTCGCGGGCCATCATGTCGTCGGCCGAGGCCGGGCCCCACGTGCCGGAGCGGTACGGCTCCGGGGCGCCCTTGGACTCCCAGAACGCCGTGATCGGGTCGAGGATCTTCCAGGACAGCTCGACCTCCTCGTGGCTCGGGAAGAGCGGCGGGTCGCCCAGGAGGACGTCGAGGATCAGACGCTCGTAGGCCTCGGGGGAGGACTCGGTGAAGGCGTGGCCGTAGCCGAAGTCCATGGTGACGTCCCGGACCTCCATCGCGGTGCCGGGGACCTTGGCGCCGAACCGGATCGTGACGCCCTCGTCGGGCTGGACCCGGATCACGAGCGCGTTCTTGCCGAGCTCGGAGGTGGCCGACGACTCGAACGGCAGGTGCGGAGCCGACTTGAAGACGACGGCGATCTCCGTGACGCGACGGCCCAGGCGCTTGCCCGTGCGCAGGTAGAACGGCACCCCGGCCCAGCGGCGGTTGTCGATGTCGACCCGGATCGCGGCGAACGTCTCGGTCGTGGACTCGGGCGAGATGCCGTCCTCCTCGAGGTACCCCACGACCTCCTCGCCGCCCTGCCACCCGGCCGAGTACTGGCCGCGCGAGGTGTGGCGTCCCAGGTCGCGGGGGAGACGCACGGCCGAGAGGACCTTGAGCTTCTCGGCGCGCAGCGACTCGGCGTCGAACGAGACGGGCTCCTCCATCGCGGTGAGCGCGAGCAGCTGGATGAGGTGGTTCTGGATGACGTCGCGCGCCGCGCCGATCCCGTCGTAGTACCCCGCACGGCCGCCGATGCCGATGTCCTCGGCCATGGTGATCTGGACGTGGTCGACGTAGTTCGCGTTCCAGATGGGTTCGTAGAGCTGGTTCGCGAACCGCAGCGCCAGCATGTTCTGGACGGTCTCCTTGCCCAGGTAGTGGTCGATGCGGAAGACCGAGTCCGGCGAGAAGACCTTGGAGACGACGTCGTTGAGCTCGCGCGCGCTGGTCAGGTCGTGGCCGAACGGCTTCTCGATGACCACGCGGCGCCAGGCGTCCTCGCCCGAGCGCGAGAGCCCGGAGCGCGAGAGCTGCTCGCAGACCAGGGGGAACGCGCTCGGGGGGACCGAGAGGTAGAACGCGTGGTTGCCGCCCGTGCCGCGTTCCTTGTCGAGCTCCTCGACCGTGGTGCGCAGACGCTCGAAGGCCTGCTCGTCGTCGAACTCGCCCTGGACGAACCGGATGCCCTCGGCGAGCTGCTTCCAGGTCGCCTCGCGGAACGGGGTGCGGGCGTACTGCTCGACGGCGTCCCGCACGACCTTGGCGAAGTCCTGGTCCTCCCAGTCGCGGCGGGCGAAGCCCGTGAGCGCGAAGCCGGGCGGCAGGAGACCGCGGTTGGCGAGGTCGTACACGGCGGGCATGAGCTTCTTGCGGGCGAGGTCGCCCGTGACGCCGAAGATCACGAGGCCGCTGGGCCCGGCGATGCGGGGGAGTCGAAGGTCACGCGGGTCGCGCAGCGGGTTGTGCTCTGCGCTGATCTTTGCCGGTCTCAACTGATGTCACCGTTCTCGTCGGCGTGGGCTGGAATGGTCGAAAGGTCCGTCCTGCGGACCGAGGTAGAGCCTAGGTGGTGTGCGCGGGGCGCTCGCGGGGCGTCCACGATCGGGGCCGCAGGGGCCGCGACAGCAGCGCCGGCACCTCCGGCACGCCGGGAGCGTGCCCGCGTCATGCGGGTGCGCCGCCGGCCCGGGCGAGCCCGTCCGCGACGGTCGCCAGCAGGTCGGACCAGCTGGTCTCGAACTTCTCGACGCCCTCGACCTCGAGCCGCTCGGTCACCTCGGCGAGCGAGACGCCGAACGACTCGACGGTCTCGAGGACCGAGCGGGACGCGGTGTAGGTGCCGGCGACGGTGTTCCCGAGGACCACACCGTGGTCCGCGAACGCGTCGAGCGTCGCCTGCGGCATGGTGTTGACCACGTCGGGGGCGATGAGCTCGTCGACGTAGAGGGTGTCGCGGTACTCGGGGTTCTTGACGCCCGTCGAGGCCCACAGGGGGCGCTGCGGGTGGGCGCCGGTCGCGGCGAGGGCACGCCAGCGGTCGCTCTGGAGGACCTGCTCGTAGGCCTCGTAGGCGAGCCGCGCGTTGGCGATCGCGGTACGTCCGCGCAGGTCGAGCGCCTCGGGCGAGCCGATCGCGGTGAGCGCGGTGTCGACCGCCGCGTCGACGCGCGAGACGAAGAAGGACGCGACGGACGCGATGCGCGTCACGTCGTGCCCGGCGGACCTCGCCTGCTCGATCCCGGACAGGAAGGCGTCCATGACGCGGCGGTAGCGCTCGAGCGAGAAGATGAGCGTCACGTTGACGCTGATGCCCTGGGCCAGGGTGCGCTCGATCGCGTCGAGGCCCTCGACCGTGGCGGGGATCTTGATGAGGACGTTGGGGCGGTCGACCGTCTGCCACAGGCGGACGGCGGTCGCGACGGTGGCGTCGGCGTCTCGCGCCAGGCGGGGGTCCACCTCGATCGAGACCCGGCCGTCGACGCCGTCGGTCGCGTCGTAGACCGGGCGCAGGACGTCGGCCGCAGCGCGCACGTCGTCCGTGGTGATGCGCTCGACCGCGGCCTCGACGTCGGTCCCGGCCGCGGCCAGCTCGGCGAGCTGGGCGTCGTAGGCGTCGCCCTTGGCGAGCGCGCCCGCGAAGATCGTGGGGTTCGTCGTGACGCCGACGACGGCTCGCGAGCCGATCAGGTCGGCGAGCCCACCGCTGCGCAGTCGTTCTCGGGAGAGGTCGTCCAACCAGATGGAGACACCTGCCTCCGACAGCTCGCGGACGGGTGCTGGTGCTGCGCTGTGGTGCACGGACACGATTCTCCCTCTCGTCGTCTGGCGGCCGTCCTCACGGACGTCCCAGGAGGGGGCGGACGGAAGCCGCCCCCTCCTGGAATCTACGGATGGTCAGCGCTGGTCGCCAGTGCCACCGACCGAGGGGATGGCCTCGCCACCCGGTGCGGCGCCCGTACGGGCTGCCTCGATGGACTCCTTGGCGGCCGAGGCGACGGCCTCCGACGTGATCCCGAACTCGCGGTAGAGGATCTTGTAGTCCGCGGACGCGCCGTAGTGCTCGAGGCTCACGGAACGGCCGGCGTCGCCGACCAGGTCGCGCCAGCCCTGGGCGATGCCCGCCTCGACCGAGACGCGGGCCTTGACGGCCGCCGGGAGCACGCTCTCGCGGTACTCGGGGCTCTGCGCGTCGAACCACTCGCGGCTGGGCAGCGAGACCACGCGGGCCGCGATGCCGTCGGCGGCGAGCTGCTCGCGCGCCTCGACGGCCAGCTGGACCTCGGAGCCCGTGCCGATGAGGATCACGTCGGGCGTGCCCTCGGTGTCGAGCAGCACGTAGCCACCCTTCGCGGTGCCCGAGGCGTCCGCGAAGCCGTCCGTGCCGCGCGGGAACGTCGGGACGTTCTGACGGGTCAGGATGAGGCCCGCCGGGCGGTCGTCGTGCTCGAGGATCGTGCGCCACGCCCACGCGGTCTCGTTGGCGTCCGCGGGGCGCACGACGTCGAGGCCCGGGATCGCGCGCAGCGCGGCGAAGTGCTCGATGGGCTGGTGCGTGGGGCCGTCCTCGCCCAGACCGATCGAGTCGTGCGTCCAGACGAACGTCGACGGGATCTCCATGAGCGCCGCGAGGCGGACCGCGGGGCGCATGTAGTCGGAGAACGTGAGGAACGTGCCGCCGTAGGCGCGCGTGCCGCCGTGCAGCACGATCCCGTTGAGGATCGAGCCCATGGCGTGCTCACGGATGCCGAAGTGCAGCGTGCGGCCGTACTCGTGGCCCGGGAACTTCTTGGTCGCGTGCTCGGCCGGGACGAACGACGGCTCGCCGTCCATGGTCGTGTTGTTCGAGCCCGCGAGGTCGGCCGAGCCGCCCCAGAGCTCGGGCAGGGTGTCGGCCAGGGCCGAGAGGACCTTGCCGGAGGCCGCGCGCGTCGCGACGTCCTTGCCGGCCTCGAACGTGGGGAGCGACTCGGTCCAGCCGGCCGGGAGCTCGCGGGCCGTGAGGCGCTCGAGGAGGGCGTTGCCCTCGGGGTTCGCGATCCTCCAGGCCTCGAACGCGGTGTCCCAGCGCTCGCGCAGCTCGGCACCGCGCTCGCCGACGGCGCGCGTGTAGGCGAGGACCTCGGGCGAGACGTCGAACGACTTCTCCGGGTCCAGGCCGAGCTCGACCTTGAGGCCGCGGATCTCGTCGGCGCCCATGGCCGAGCCGTGGATGCCACCGGTGTTCTGCTTGGTGGGCGAGGGCCAGCCGATGATCGTGCGCAGCGCGATGATCGAGGGCTTGCCGGTCTCGGCCTGGGCTGCGGCGACGGCCGCTGCGAGCTCGCCGACGTTCTCCGCGTAGCCCGTGCCGCCCTGGGTCCAGTCGACCTTCTGGGTGTGCCAGCCGTAGGCCGCGTAGCGCGCGAGGACGTCCTCGGTGAACGCGATGTCGGTGTCGTCCTCGATCGAGATCTTGTTGTCGTCCCAGATCACGATGAGGTTGCCGAGCTGCTGGTGGCCCGCGAGGGACGAGGCCTCGGAGGTCACGCCCTCCTGCAGGTCGCCGTCCGACGCGATGACGTAGACGTGGTGGTCGAACGGGCTCTCGCCCGGCGCGGTCGACGGGTCGAGCAGGCCGCGCTCGCGGCGGGCCGCCATGGCCATGCCGACCGAGGACGCGAGGCCCTGGCCGAGGGGGCCCGTGGTGATCTCGACACCGTTGGTGTGCTTGTACTCGGGGTGGCCGGGGGTCTTGGAGCCCCAGGTGCGCAGCGCCTCGATGTCCTCGATCTCCAGGCCGTAGCCGGCGAGGAAGAGCTGGAGGTAGATCGTCAGCGACGAGTGGCCCGCGGAGAGCACGAAGCGGTCGCGACCGACCCAGTGCGAGTCGGCCGGGTCGTGGCGCATGACCTTCTGGAAGAGCAGGTACGCGGCAGGAGCCAGCGAGATCGCCGTCCCGGGGTGGCCGTTGCCGACCTTCTCGACGGCGTCGGCCGCGAGAGCCTTGATGGTCTTGACAGCCTGGTCGTCCAGGGGGGACCACTCGAGGGGCTGGTTGGCAGGAACGAACGCGTTCACCGGACCTCTTTCCCGTCCGGAGTCTGCGCCCCGGATCTTCGTCGATTCAACTCGGATCAACCGTTGAACTATTCCTTCGCGCGCACCCGGTGACTCACAGGGGGACCGAGGGCGGAGCGGCGGACCGGCCGGTCGCGACGGTGCGCACCGCGAGGTCAGGTCGCCTCGGGTCGCACCGGGGCACCAGGCCGTCGGTTGCTCCGCCCAGCCTATACGTGCGCCCCGAGCGGGCACGTCGCGCGACCATCTCGTGGATTTCGGTCGGATCTCACACTTTTGTTCGGGCGGGCAGGGCGGCGCCGAGAGGACGGGCGACGTAGCATGGGACGGATGTCCAGCGGGTCGGAGCAGACACGCACCGGCTGCCGGACGACGCCCCCCAGCATTCCTCGCCAGAACGGAACACCGAAGCGCGTGCACACCACGAGCCAGGCACCGATCGACGAGACGGGTATCCCGTCTCGCCCTGCCGCGACCTCCCCGGTCGCCGGGCAGGCCCGGGTCTCCACGGACGGCCATGCCGTCGCGGGGGTCCGCAGCACGATCGGCGCGTACGTCGCCCTGACGAAGCCGCGCATCATCGAGCTCCTGCTCGTGACGACGCTGCCCACCATGATCCTTGCCCAGGGTGGGCTCCCGGACCTCTGGCTCGTCGTCAAGACGCTCGTCGGCGGCACGCTGGCGGCCGCGTCCGCCAACGTCTTCAACTGCTACATCGACCGTGACATCGACGAGCTCATGAACCGCACCAAGCGGCGCCCGCTCGTCACCGGGGAGATCTCCCCGCGCGCTGCGCTGGTCTTCGCGACCGCGCTCGGCGTGATCGCGCTCGTGTGGTTCGCGTGGCTCGTCAACGCGCCCTCGGCCTGGCTCACGTTCGCGGCCATCGCGATCTACGTCGTGGGCTACACCATGATCCTCAAGCGACGCACGCCCCAGAACATCGTGTGGGGCGGGATCGCGGGCTGCATGCCGGTCTTCATCGGCTGGTCGGCGGTCACCGGTTCGCTCAGCTGGTCCGCGGTCGCGCTGTTCCTCGTGATCTTCTTCTGGACGCCGCCGCACTACTGGCCGCTGTCGATCAAGTTCAAGAAGGACTACGCGAACGCCGGCGTGCCGATGCTCCCTGTCGTCGCCGACAACCGCAAGGTCGCGCGCGAGATGATCGGCTACACCGTGGCGATGATCGCCTCGTCGCTCGCGCTGTGGTGGCTCGCCCCCATGACGTGGGTCTACGGCGTGGTCGCGATCGGCCTCGGCGCCTGGTTCCTGGCCCTGTGCATCACCATGCTGCGCCGCGCCAACGACCCGACCAAGGGCAAGCTCGGGGCCATGAAGGTGTTCCACGCCTCGATCACGTACCTGACCCTGCTGTTCGTCGCCGTCGCGGTCGACGTCTTCCTCCCCTTCTGAGGGTCGGGCCGGGACGCACGGGATGACCGTCCGACGAGCAGCCGACGCGCGATGACGCGCGTCGCCGCCGGGGAGCCCGCGCTCGCCGTCGGGCCCTCGGACGGTCCCCACGCCCCTGCCGACCCGGACGCCACGCCCCCGGCTCCGCCGCTGCCCGCAGCGCTCGACCGGGCCGTGCGCGAGTACCTCGCGCACCTCACGGTCGAGCGCGGGCTCTCCCCGAACACGGTCGCGGCCTACCGGCGCGACCTGGCCCGCTACGCCGCGTACCTCGCGGCGCGCGGCCGCACCGAGCCCGCCGAGGTGAGCGCGGCGGACGTCGCGGAATACGTCACCACGGTCCGCACGGGGTCCGACGGCGCCGCTCTCCTCTCGCCGTCGTCGACGGCCCGGTCGCTGGCCGCGGTGCGCGGGTGGCACCGGTTCTGCGCGCTCGAGGGGCACACGGGCACCGACCCGTCGGCCGAGGTGCGTCCGCCCGCACAGGGCAAGAGGCTGCCCAAGGCGATCTCCACCGACGAGGTCGAGGCGATCCTCGAGGCCGCCGGGGCGGGGGAGGGGCCGGGGCCGCTGCGCGACCGCGCGCTGCTCGAGCTCGTCTACTCGACGGGCGCCCGCATCTCCGAGGCCGTGAGCCTCGACGTCGACGACCTGGACCTCGAGACCGGGGCGGTGCGCCTGTTCGGCAAGGGGGGCAAGGAACGCGTGGTGCCCGTGGGCTCGTACGCGGTGCGCGCGCTCGACGCCTACCTCGTGCGGTCTCGGCCCGCGCTGGCCGCGACGGGCCGGGGCACGCCTGCGGTCTTCCTCAACACGCGCGGTGCCCGGCTGAGCCGGCAGAGCGCGTGGGCGGTCCTGCGGACCGCGGCCGAGCGCGCCGGGCTCGAGCACCCCGAGCGCATCTCGCCGCACACCCTGCGTCACTCGTTCGCGACCCACCTGCTCGCGGGCGGCGCCGACGTGCGCGTGGTCCAGGAGCTCCTGGGGCACGCCTCGGTGACGACGACCCAGATCTACACGCTCGTGACCCGGGACACGCTGCGCGAGGTGTACGCCTCGGCGCACCCGCGCGCGCTCGGCTGACGTCGCGCCGGATCGCGCCACTCCGGCGCGTGCTCGCGTCCTCGCGGGGACGCTGGGGTAGCGTGGCCGACGTGAGCAGCCAGGCCCCGAGCGAGACACAGGACGCCACCGAACCGTTCGACGCGCGCGTCGGTGCGGGACCCGGGGTCGTCGACGGCGGTGCGGACGTCGCGCCCGACAGCTTCCCGCGGGTCGATCCCGTGGGGCGCACGGTCCCCGACTTCCCCGTCCCGGAGGTGCTGCCCACGCACGGCCCCGGCCGCATCATCGCGATGTGCAACCAGAAGGGTGGGGTCGGCAAGACGACCACGACCATCAACCTGGGTGCCGCGCTGGCCGAGTACGGCCGCAGGGTCCTCCTGGTGGACTTCGACCCGCAGGGCGCCGCCTCGGTGGGCCTGGGCGTGAACCCGCACGAGCTCGACCGCACGGTCTACAACCTGCTCATGGAGCGCGGTGCGGACATCCGCGAGGTCATCGTCCCCACGAACGTCGAGAACCTGGACGTGCTCCCCGCGAACATCGACCTGTCGGCGGCCGAGGTCCAGCTCGTGGGCGAGGTCGCGCGCGAGTCCGTCCTGTCGCGGGTCCTGCGCCCCGTGCTCGACGAGTACGACGTGATCCTCGTCGACTGCCAGCCCTCGCTGGGCCTGCTCACGGTCAACGCGCTCACGGCCGCGCACGGCGTGCTCATCCCGCTCGAGTGCGAGTTCTTCGCGCTGCGCGGCGTGGCCCTGCTCGTCGAGACCATCGAGAAGGTGCGTGACCGGCTCAACCCGCGTCTCGAGATCGACGGCATCCTCGCGACCATGTTCGACTCGCGCACGCTGCACTCGCGCGAGGTCGTGGCCCGCGTGCACGAGGCCTTCGGCGACAAGCTGCTGCACACCGTGATCGGGCGGACCGTGAAGTTCCCGGACGCCTCCGTGGCCGCCGAGCCCATCACGGTGTACGCCCCGACCCACCCGGGGGCGACGGCGTACCGTCAGCTCGCCCGCGAGCTGGTCGCCCGTGGCGACGCTGCCTGACACCGTGCAGGCAACCGCCCCGGTTGCTCACGCGCAGGAGCAACCGGCGCCCCCACCGCCGAGCACGGACCGGTACGGCAACCCGGCCTTCGAGGTGCACCTCGAGAACTTCTCGGGCCCGTTCGACCTGCTGCTCTCGCTCATCGCCAAGCACAAGCTCGACATCACCGAGATCGCTCTCGCTCAGGTGACCGACGACTTCATCGCGTACATCCGCACGGCCGAACGCCTCGCGCGCGAGGCCGAGGCGGCGGCGCGCGCCGAGCGCTCGGAGGGGCACGGTCCCGACGGCGGCTCGCCCGCGGGCGCCTCGTCTCGCCGCGGGCGCGGGCGAGGCGCGCACCCCGGCTGGGACCTGGGCACCGCGAGCGAGTTCCTGCTCGTGGCCGCGACGCTCCTGGACCTCAAGGCAGCGCGCCTGCTGCCCACGGGGGACGTCGAGAGCGCCGAGGACCTCGAGCTCCTCGAGGCCCGCGACCTCCTGTTCGCCCGCCTCCTGCAGTACCGCGCGTACAAGCAGGTCTCGGCGGTCATCGCCGAGCGGCTCGCGACCGAGGGGCGACGCTTCCCGCGCGTCGTCCAGCTCGAGCCCCACCTCGCGGCCCTGCTGCCCGAGCTCGTGTGGAAGCTCGGGCCCGACCAGCTCGCGGCGCTCGCGGCCAAGGCCCTCGAGCCCAAGGCGCCCCCGCCGGGGGTGTCGTTGACCCACCTGCACGCGCCCGCGGTGAGCGTGCGCGAGCAGGCGGGGATCGTCGTCGGGCACCTGCGCCGCGAGGGCGCCGCGTCCTTCCGCACGCTCGTCGCCGACGCGGGCGAGACGATCGTCGTCGTGGCCCGCTTCCTGGCCCTCCTCGAGCTCTTCCGCGAGGGGCTCGTCGCGTTCGAGCAGGTCGAGGCGCTCGGCGAGCTCACGGTCCGCTGGACCGGCGCCACGGGCGACGGGGCCACCGGCGACGACGGCGGAGCACCCGACGCGGTGCTCGGTGCCGTGCTCGACGAGGTGGGCGGTGAGTTCGACGAGCTCGACGCCCACGCGGCACCGCCCCACGACGGGGCAGGACCAGGCACGGCCGGACCACAGCATGAGTGAGGAGAGCATGACGTACGACACCGTCGACACCCCGGTCGCCCGCGCGGGCGACCAGGACGACGACCACGCGGGACCCGGATCCCCGACCGGAGGGCCCGCTGCCCCCGGCGCCGCGCCGGACGAGCCGTCGTTCGACGTCGCCTACGTCCCGGGCGGGGCGCTCGCGGCCCTCGAGGCCGTCCTGATGGTCGCCGACGAGCCGATCCCCGCGGTGCAGCTCGCCACGGCGCTCGGTATCCCGCAGCGCGAGGTCGAGGACCTGCTCGCCGAGCTGACGGCCGAGTACCGCGGTGAGCTCGGTGGGCGCCCCCGCGGGTTCGAGCTCCGCCAGGCCGGCGGCGGGTGGCGCGTCTACTCCGCGCCCGTGTTCGCCGACGTCGTCGGGCGCTTCCTGCTCGAGGGCCAGACCGCGCGCCTGACGCAGGCCGCTTTGGAGACCCTCGCCGTCATCGCGTACCGTCAACCGGTCACGCGCGGCCAGATCTCGGCCGTGCGCGGCGTGAACGTGGACGGCGTCGTACGGACGCTGACGACCCGCGGACTCGTCGCGGAGGTCGGCCAGGATCCCTCGACGGGTGCGGTCCTGTACGGAACCACGGGATACTTCATGGAGCGCATGGGCTTCTCGTCCCTCGACGAGCTCCCCGCCCTCGCGCCGCACCTGCCGGACGTCGACTCCATCCTCGACGCCGCAGACAGCACACTCGGAGCGTCCGAGGGTGGGAGCGACCGCGCACAGCCGCGGTCGCCGGCCCTGCCCGACGACGCTCGACCCAGCACGAACGACGAAGGAACATCATGAGCAGCGCACGCGAGGGTGGCCGTCCGGCCGCCCGAGGACAGCGGTCCGAGAACACCTCGGGCACCGGTCGACCGGGCGGACGGTCGGGCGCACCTCGCTCCTCGGCCCCCCGCACCGGAGCGGGCCGCGGGTGGGCCGGCGACGCCCAGGCGGGCAAGAGCAAGCCCCCGCGCCGCCCGGTCGCGCCCAAGGGTCCCCAGCCGGACGTGCACGTCGCCGACGGCGTGCGACTCCAGAAGGTCCTCGCGACCGCAGGCCTGGGCTCGCGCCGCGCGTGCGAGGACCTGATCGCCGCGGGCCGCGTCGAGGTCGACGGCGTCCTGGTGCGCGAGCTCGGCGTCCGCGTGGACCCCGAGACCGCGGTCATCCACGTCGACGGCATGCGCGTCCAGCTCGACCAGTCGCTCGTGACGATCGCGCTCAACAAGCCGCTGGGCGTCGTCTCCACGATGCACGACCCCGAGGGGCGCCCCGCGCTCACGCAGTTCGTCGCGACGCGCCCCGAGCGCCTCTTCCACGTCGGGCGTCTCGACGCCGACAGCGAGGGCCTGCTGCTCCTGACGAACGACGGCGAGCTCGCCAACCGTCTCTCGCACCCCAAGTACGAGGTCTCCAAGACCTACCTCGTCTCGGTCGAGGGCCGCGTCGCGGGCAACGTCGCGAACAAGCTGCTCCACGGCATCGAGCTCGAGGACGGGCCGGCCAAGGTCGACCGCTACCGCGTGGTCGACACGACCCCGCAGGCCAGCATGGTCGAGGTCGTCCTGCACGAGGGGCGTCACCGCATCGTGCGCCGCATGTTCGAGGAGATCGGCCACCCCGTGACCCGGCTCGTGCGCACCCGCATCGGGTCGATCCACCTGGGCAACCTGCGTCCCGGCGCCACCCGCGTCCTGGGCCGCACCGAGCTCGGCACCCTCATGAGCGAGGTCGGGCTCTAGCACGCCTCCCGCCGTCCCGAGCCCGCGTCCTCACGCGGGCCCGGGTCGGCCTCCTCTCGACCCGACCCTCCCGTACGAAGGAGTACCCATGCCCGTCCGGGCCATCCGGGGCGCCACGCAGCTCGACGTCGACGAGCGCGAGCACCTCTTCGAGCGCACGCGCGAGCTCGTCCAGGCCGTCCTCGACGCCAACGAGGTCGACACCGCGTCGCTCATCTCGATCTTCTTCACGTGCACGCCCGACCTCGTGGCCGACTTCCCGGCCGCGGCGGCCCGCGAGATGGGGCTCGGCGACGTGCCCCTCATGTGCGCCGTGGAGATCGGCGTGCCCGGCGCGCTGCCCCGCGTCGTGCGCCTCATGGCGCACGCCGAGCTCGACGTCCCCCGGGCCGACGTCCAGCACGTGTACCTGCACGGCGCCACGTCGCTGCGCAAGGACCTGGCCCAGTGAGCGGGGACAGCGCCGGGACCCGAGCCGCCTCGCACGGGATCGTCGTCGCGATCGACGGCCCCTCGGGGTCGGGCAAGTCGAGCGTCTCGCGCGCCGTCGCGCGCCGCCTCGGCACCGCCTACCTGGACACGGGCGCCATGTACCGCGCCGCGACCTGGTGGTGCCTCGAGGAGCAGGTGGACCTGGCCGACCAGGCCGCCGTGGCCGCTGCCGTCGACGTCATGCCGCTCGTCATGGGGATCGACCCCGCCGCGCCCACCGTGCACGTCGACGGCACCGACGTGGGCGAGGCGATCCGGACCACCGAGATCTCGACGGCCGTGAGCGCGGTCGCGACCAACCTCGCGGTGCGCGCCGAGCTGCGCCGCCTGCAGCGCGCGATCATCGCGGCCGAGTCCTCGGTCGAGTCGGCCGGGACGTCGTTCTCCGGCGGACGCGGCATCGTGGCCGAGGGCCGCGACATCACGACCGTCGTGGCCCCCGACGCCGACGCCCGCATCCTCCTCACCGCGAGCGAGGAGGCCCGCCTCGCGCGCCGCTCGCTCGAGGTCCACGGCGCCGCCGACGCGGCCGCAGTCGAGGCGACCAAGGACCAGGTCCTGCGCCGCGACCGCGACGACTCGACCGTCTCGCAGTTCCACGTCGCCGCCGACGGCGTCGTGACCGTCGACTCGTCCGACCTCGACTTCGAGCAGACGATCCAGGCCGTGCTCGACGTCGTCGAGCAGGTCCTGGCCACCGCCGCGACGGGGCCCGACGCCGGCTCTGGGGGCGAGGGGCCCGCTCGGTGAGCACCCCGCACGTCCCCTCTCCCGCCGGGCCCGCCTGGTCCCGCTGGGTGGGGCGCTTCCTCGCGCGCGTGATCTGGGACACCCGGGTGGTCGGCGCGGACCTCGTCCCGGCCACCGGGCCCGTGCTCCTCGCGGCCAACCACACGGGGCTCGTCGACGGGCCGCTCGTGCTCGGAGTCGCGCCCCGCCCTCTGCACGTCCTCGTCAAGGAGGAGATGTTCGTCGGGCCCGTGGGGTGGGTCCTGCGCGCGGCGGGGCAGATCCCCGTCGACCGGACCGGCGGGCGCGCAGCCCTCGTGACGGCGCTCGCGGTCCTGCGCCGCGACGGGGGAGTGGGCGTGTTCCCCGAGGGCAACCGTGGGCGCGGCGACGCGACCTCGGCGCGCGCGGGCGTGGCCTGGCTCGCGCTCAACGGCCACGCACCCGTCGTGCCCGTCGCGGTGCTGGGCACGCGCCGCACGGGCGACCGGCTGAGCCGGGTCCCGGGGTTCCGCCGCCGCCTGTACGTCGAGTTCGGAGCGCCCGTCGTCGTCGAGAGGCCCGACGGCGTGCGCGGCAAGGCCGCCCTGGACGCCGCGAACGAGCAGATCCGGTCGGCGCTCGCGACGCTCGTGACGGCCGCCGTGGACCGCTCGGGCATCGCGCTGCCGGTCGACGGGCCCGAGCGGCCCGGACGCGGAGACGCCCCGTCCACGTGACGTCGTGCACTCCGGGCGTGTCGCGCGGGCTCCTCGTTCGGAGAACTGCCCGGTTGCTGGGAGAATGGTCCCCATGACCACACCCGACCACGCACAGCCCGATGCCCAGGCATCCCTCGACGAGGTGTCGCAGACCCCCGGTGAGACGATCGACCAGGCGAGCGACGTCGTCGGGCAGCCTGAAGAGACCACCGATCCGTTCGTCCCCGTCGAGGGCGACGAGCAGGACGACGACAGCCGTGAGCGCTCGCTGCGCGCCGGCCTCGCCGACTACGAGCTCGGCGACGAGGACCTCGCGCTCCTGTCCGCCGACGGCGAGGACCTGGACGGCGAAGCCCCTCCGGCGCCCCTGCCCGTCCTCGCGATCGTCGGACGCCCCAACGTGGGCAAGTCCACGCTCGTCAACCGCATCCTCGGCCGCCGCGAGGCCGTGACCGAGGACAAGCCCGGCGTCACGCGCGACCGCGTCTCCTACCCGGCCGAGTGGGCCGGGCGCCAGTTCACGCTCGTCGACACGGGCGGCTGGGAGGTCGACGTCGCCGGCATCGAGGCGCGCGTCGCCGAGCAGGCCGAGGTCGCGATCGCGCTCTCGGACGCCGTCGTGTTCGTCGTCGACGCGACCGTGGGCCCCACGGCCACGGACGAGCGCGTCGTGCGCCTGCTGCGCAAGTCGGGCAAGCCCGTCGTGCTGTGCGCCAACAAGGTCGACGGCGCGCGCGGCGAGTCCGACGCGACCGAGCTGTGGAGCCTGGGGCTCGGCGAGCCGCACCCCGTCTCGGCCCTGCACGGCCGTGGCACGGGTGACCTGCTCGACGCCGCCATGAAGGCGCTGCCGCTCGTGTCCGAGCACGCGGTCGTCCTGCCCTCCGGCCCGCGCCGCGTCGCGCTCGTCGGACGCCCGAACGTCGGCAAGTCCTCGCTCCTGAACAAGGTCGCGGGCTCAGAACGCGTCGTCGTCGACTCGGTCGCCGGCACCACGCGCGACCCGGTCGACGAGCTCGTGCTCCTCAAGGGGATCCCGTGGTGGTTCGTCGACACCGCGGGCATCCGTCGCCGCGTGCACCAGACCAAGGGCGCCGACTTCTACGCCTCGCTGCGCACCCAGGCAGCGATCGAGAAGGCCGAGATCGCGGTCGTGCTCGTGGACGCCTCGGTGCCGCTCACCGAGCAGGACACCCGCGTCATCTCCCAGGTCGTCGACGCGGGCCGCGCCCTCGTCATCGCCTACAACAAGTGGGACCTCATGGACGAGGACCGTCGTCCGTTCCTCGAGCGCGAGATCGAGCAGGACCTCGTCCAGGTCCAGTGGGCCCCGCGCGTCAACGTGTCGGCCCGCACCGGGTGGCACACCGACCGTCTGGTGCCCGCGCTCGAGCGCTCGCTCGAGTCCTGGGACAAGCGCATCCCCACGGGACGCCTCAACGCGTTCCTGGGCGAGCTCGTCGCAGCCCACCCGCACCCGCTGCGCGGCGGCAAGCAGCCCCGCATCCTGTTCGCGACCCAGGCGTCCACGCGCCCGCCGCGCTTCGTGATCTTCGCGACGGGCTTCCTCGAGGCCGGTTACCGCCGCTTCATCGAGCGTCGTCTGCGCGAGACCTTCGGGTTCGACGGCACGCCCATCGAGATCTCGGTGCGTGTGCGCGAGAAGCGCAAGCGCTGACGCTCGTCCTGCGGGCCCTGGCGGGCTCTAGCCGGGCGCGTGGGGCGTCGAGCGATCCACGGAGGGCCGTGCGTGCCGGAAGGCGCGTGCGGCCCTCCTGGGCGTTCTGGGGGTGGTCTGGGGTGGTCGGGGGACGGCGAAGTGCTCGTGGTGGTGGCGTGACGACCTGGGGCGAGGGCTGGGTGCTGACCGACCGGCCGCTGGAGGCGTGCTGTCGATGCGCTGGGCGACGGCTCGGAACGGGCTGTACGGGCCGTGGGAGCCGGCCGAGAACGCGTGATCCAGGCCACTCACCAGCGACGATGCACGGAGCACGCCCAAAGTGGGGTATTGTTTCTCTCGGCCCTGAAGGGCTGGTGAAGCCCTCCGGGGCTCACGGGCTGTGGCGCAGCTTGGTAGCGCACTTGACTGGGGGTCAAGGGGTCGCAGGTTCAAATCCTGTCAGCCCGACAGTATGCCCAGGTCAGGAGG
>NZ_JBHXBO010000077.1:0-17442 GCF_042726775.1 Oerskovia sp. NPDC060287 | reverse complement strand
CGTCCACGGACGTCCCGGACCTGGGGGAACGCTTCCACCCGTCGGCCCGGTGACCCGGTGCGGTCGGCGTCGTCCGGTCTCGGCGGGCCGCCGCCGCCGACGACGGAGCCAGACCTAGCCGAGCGCGGCCCGGACGCGGGGAGCCACCTCGGTCCCCAGGAGCTCGATCGCCCGCAGCGACTCCTTCTGGGGAACTCCGGAGAGGTCCATCTGGAAGATCTGGCGGTCGTGCCCGAGGGCTCCGTGCAGCTCGACGATGCGGTCGGCGACCTCCTCGGGCGACCCGATGAAGTAGGCGCCGCCGCGAGAAGCCGTGGCCTCGTACGAGATCCGGTTGGGCATGGGGAAGCCGCGCTCGGCGGAGATCTTCTTCATGTTCTGCAGGTAGTACGGGTAGAAGAAGTCCCTGGCCTGCTTGCCGTCGTCGGCGAGGAAGCCCATGGTCGACACCGAGACCTCGAGCGCGGCGGCGTCGTGACCCGACTGCGCGGCGGCCCGCCGGTAGAGGTCGACGAGGGGAGCGAACTGCGCGGGCTTGCCACCGATGATCGCGTAGTTGACCGGGAGGCCGAGCACGCCCGCGCGCACGGAGGACTGCGGGTTGCCGCCCGTGGCGATCGCGATGTCGAGGTGCTCGCCACGACCGGGCTTGTCGAACGGCCGGGGGAGGATCACGGCCTCGTCGAGCGCAGGGCGGAAGCGGCCCGACCAGGTGACGGGGTTGCCTTCGTCGATCAGCCGCAGGAGGACGATCTTCTCGTCGTAGAGGGCGTCGTAGTCGTCGAGGTCGGCGCCGAAGAGCGGATAGGACTCGATGAACGAGCCGCGCCCGGCCAGGAGCTCGACGCGTCCGCCCGAGAGCTGGTCCATGGTCGCGAACTGCTGGTAGACGCGCACGGGGTCCTCGGTCGAGAGGACGGTCACGGCGCTCCCGACCGTGATGTTCTCGGTCTGCGCGAGAGCAGCGGCGATCATGGTCGCCGGGGAGGAGATGGCATAGTCCGGGCGGTGGTGCTCGCCGATGCCGGCGTAGTCGAGGCCGACCTCGTCGGCGAGGCGGATCCGCTCCAGGACGTCGCGCAGACGCTGGGAGACCGGCATCTGCTCGCCGGTGGTCGGGTCGGGGGCGTTGTCGCCGAAGGTGTAGAAGCCAAGTCGCATGTGTATGCAAACGCATGGAGCGGACCCTTATTCCCTGAAGAGATGAGCAAGGATGAGGCTGTGCTGATCTGCTGCGGACTCGTGACCCTCGACCTGACCCAGGTGGTCCGTGCGCTCCCCGGGCCGAACGAGAAGGTCGTGGCGGTCTCGCAGAGCGCGACCTTCGGAGGTCCCGCAGCCAACGCGGCAGCGACGGCCGCAGCGCTCGGCGTCCGGACCCGACTGGTGACGGCGGTGGGCTCCGGTGTGCTCGCGGACGTCGTGCGGGCGGAGGTCGCCGCTGCGGGGGTCGAGCTGGTCGAGCCCGCGAGCGAGGACCGCTCGGAGCCTGCTGCCCGACCGGACGGAGCAGATGGCCCGGCCGTGTCCACGGTGCTCGTGACGGCGGGGACCGGCGAGCGGGCCGTGGTGAGCACGAACGCGGCGAACCGGCCCGTGGCGCTGCCCGACGGGTCGCTGCTCGACCGCACGTTCGGACTCCGGCCGAAGGGGCGCGACGCGGGGGAGGTCCTGCACCAGGGGCGGGACGTGCTGCTCCTCGACGGGCACCACCCGGCGCTCGCCTCGGCCGTGGCGCGCCGAGCGCGCGAGGGCGGGTACGTCGTCGTGCTCGACGGCGGGTCGTGGAAGGACGGGACCGCAGGTCTCCTCCCGCTGTGCGACGCCGTCGTGCTCTCGGAGGACTTCCGTGTCCCGGGCGAGCCGGCCGACCGGGTGCTCGACGCGGTCGCTGCGTTCGGCCCGTCGTTCGTCGCGCGTTCGCGCGGGGCGAGGTCGCTCGAGCTGCTCGACGCGGGGGTCAGGTCCACCGTCCCGGTCCCGGTCGTCCACGAGGTCGTCGACACCCTGGGGGCGGGCGACGTGCTGCACGGCGCGTTCGCCGCCAGGATCGCCCTCGGGGAGGCGTGGACGAGCGCGCTCGAGCATGCAGCCGCGGTCGCCTCATGGTCGGTGACCTTTCCCGGCGCCAGGGGCTGGGTCGGCCGGAGCGGGACGCGACGCCGCTGACCTGTCGGCGCGCGGTTCGCCGCGGGCCTTCGGGGGCTCCGTGCCGACGGTCGGACGCCTGCTGGCGCGGTATATCGCGGGAGTGTGAACGAAGTACAACGGTTTGGACACGACGCGCTGAACGGGTTGACATGCGCTTAGTAAAGGAGGTCTACTAACAAACATGACAACGGCAGTCACGAGAAGTGCAGCAGCACGGAGGGGTCTGAGCACAGGCCTCCGACCCACCTCCAAGGTGCTCCCCGAGCACGCTCGTGCGCACAACCGGTCGTTGGTCCTCCAGCACCTGTTCCACGAGGGCCCCACCTCGCGCGCAGACCTCGCCCGCGCCACCTCGCTGACGAGGGTGACCATCTCCGACCTGGTCTCGGTGCTCATCGCCGAGGGCCTGGTCGAGGAGCTGGGCATCCGTCCCGGCCAGCGTGTGGGCAAGCCCGCGATCCTCATCGGGATGCGGACCAGCGCCTACCAGATCGTCTCGGTCGACCTGACGGACGACGCGCTCATGCGCGGTGCGGTCATGTCGCTCACGGGCGACTTCGTGGTCCGCCAGAGCCTCGCGATCGAGGGCCGTGCCGGCACCGAGCTGGTCGACCTCCTCACGCGCTTCTGCCGCGGGCTCATCGCGGTCGCGACGCGACCGGTCCTCGGCGTGGGCATCGGTTCGCCCGGTGTCGTCGACACCGCGGGCCGTGTCATCGAGGCCCCGAACCGCCGCTGGTACGACGTGCCCCTGGCCGAGCAGCTCGCGGAGAGCCTCGCACTTCCCGTCCACGTCGCGAACGACGCGAACATCGCCGCGCTCGGCGAGTTCACCTTCGGTGGCGCGGACGGCACGGGACTCATGGTCCTCACGGTCGGCGAGGGGGTCGGGGCCGGCATCATGCTCGACGGGTCCAGGGTGCGCGGCGCGGTCGACGCAGCCGGTGAGCTCGGGCACGTCACCGTCGTCGACGACGGACTGCCCTGCGCCTGCGGACGCACGGGCTGCCTCGAGACCATCCTGTCCGTGCCGGCTCTCCGCCGTGCGGTCGAAGGGCTCGACAAAGAAGCTTCCGATGCCGTCCTGGCGTCGGTCGGCAGGCTCCTGGGCATCGCCCTCGCTCCTGTTGTCTCAGCGCTCAACCTCGGCGAGATCCTCATCAGCGGTCCCGCGGACCTGCTCGACGGTCCTCTCCGTGATGCGGCGATCGACACCATCAACGCTCGGACCATGCCGGCGATCAACGCCGGTCTCGAGCTCCGGATGGCTTCGCTCGACGAGGACGTCGTCCTCGCGGGGGCAGCCGTCCTCATCCTGTCCGGCCAGCTGGGCGTCTCGTGAGCTCGGCTCACGGTCGTCGCCCGGCCGACCCGGTCCTGCAGTAATCCCAGTAGCAGTACCGCAGTACCTCCCGTATCACCTCAGGTGGTGTCATCGACGCCGCCACTTCGAATTACCGAGAGGAAGTACCCCAGTGAAGAGGAACCGCCTCGTCGCCACCACGGTGGCTTCGACGATCACCCTGGCGCTCGCGCTCACCGCGTGTGGCTCCGGCGACTCCGGCTCCGACGGCGCCTCTGGCGACGCTGCCAAGACGGGCGACATCCGCGTCTGGCTCGTCGGCACCGACACGCCCGCGGACGCTCGCGAGTACCTCAAGACGACCTTCGAGAAGGAGAACCCCGGTTCTACCCTCACGATCGAGGAGCAGTCCTGGACCGGTCTGGTCGACAAGCTCACGACCTCGCTCGCCAGCTCCGACAGCCCCGACGTCGTCGAGGTCGGTAACACGCAGGCCGCCGCCTTCACCTCGGCCGGCTTCTTCACCGACCTGACGGACAAGTACGAGGCGCTCGGCGGCGACGACCTGCTCCCCGGCTTCGTCGAGGCCGGCACGTACGACGAGAAGTTCTACGCGGCCCCGTACTACTCCGGTGCGCGTGCAGTCTTCTACTCGCAGCAGATCGTCGGCGACGGCTTCGTCGCCCCCGAGACCCTCGACGACTACGTCGCGCAGGGCAAGGCCCTCACGACCGACACGCGCTCGGGCATCTACTGGCCCGGCCAGGACTGGTACAACGGTCTCCCCTACATCTGGGAGAACGGTGGCTTCATCGCCGAGAAGAAGGGCGACAAGTGGGAGGCCGGCTTCTCCTCCGAGGGCGGCATCAAGGGCCTCGAGCAGATCCAGGACGTCATGCTGACGGCCTCGAAGGCTCCGAAGGACGGCCAGGAGACCGACCAGCAGATCCCCTTCTGCGAGGGCAACATCGGCTTCCTCTCCGCGCCGACGTGGGTTCAGTGGTCCATCAAGGCTGAGGAGACGGCCGAGGCGCCTGGCTGCGCCACGACCTACGGCTCGGACCTGCACGCCTTCGCCCTCCCGGGCAAGGAGGCCGGCACGGCCGCCCAGGTCATGGCCGGTGGCTCGAACATCGCCGTCGCGACCAAGTCCCAGAACCAGGAGCTCGCCCTCAGCGCTCTCGAGATCATGCTGAGCGACGGCTACCAGGAGATCATGGCCACCAACGGCCTGATCCCGGCCAAGGTCTCGCAGGCCAAGTTCCTGCCGGACGACGAGATCACGCAGGCGGGTGCTGCTGCCGCGGCCGCTGCCAAGCTGACCCCGGCTTCCCCGAAGTGGGCCGACGTCGAGGCCAAGCGCTACCTCCAGGACGCGTTCGTCCAGCTCGCTCAGGGTGGGGACGTCCAGGCGATCGCCACGAAGCTCGACGAGCAGATCGAGTCGACGCTCAACAGCTGATCCCAGGTGATCCTCCGTGAGGGAGGATCGCCGACCAGGTGCCGCAGGGGTGGGAGTTCCGCGGAGCTCCCACCCCTCGGCATGACTGGACACCCTCGCACCACCTGCCTCCGCACGGTCCTGCTCGAACCGTGCAAGCCCTCGACGGAGTGAGAAAATGAGCTCATCCACCCTCGAGTCGTCCCCAGCGGTCGAGCTGAAGGACACTCTCAAGCCCCCGAAGAAGCGGTCATCCAAGCTGCCCTGGCTCTTGCTGGCCCCTAGCCTCCTGGTCCTGGCCATCATGGTCGGGTACCCGTTGGTCAACCTCTTCATCATGTCGTTCCAGAAGTACGAGCGCGCCCAGCTCATGGGAGTCCCCGCCGAATGGGTGGGTTTCCAGAACTACACCGACACGCTCACCGACCCGGTCTTCTGGACGGTCCTCGCCCGCAGCTTCGCCTTCATGGTGGTCTGCGTGTTCCTCACCATGGCGATCGGCATCCTGCTCGCCCTGCTGATGATGCGCCTCAACAAGTTCTTCCGTCTGCTCGTCTCGATCGGCCTGCTGCTGGCCTGGGCCATGCCCGCCCTCGCCGCGGTGATCGTGTGGGGCTGGATCTTCGACACCCAGTACGGCGTGGTCAACAACGTGCTGACGAAGATCACGGGGGACAACTGGATGGGCCACTCGTGGCTCATCAACCCCCTGATGTTCTACATCGTGGCTGCCTTGATCATCGTCTGGCAGAGCGTGCCGTTCGTGGCGTTCACGATGTACGCCGGCCTGACCCAGGTTCCCGGTGAGGTCCTCGAGGCCGCTTCGCTCGACGGTGCGACGCCGGCCCAGCGCTTCCGACTGATCATGGTCCCCTACGTGCGCAGCATCATCGTCGTCCTCATCATCCTGTCGATCATCTGGGACCTGCGCGTCTTCACCCAGATCTTCGTGCTCCAGGGCATCGGTGGCATCGCCGAGAAGACCAACACCATCGGCGTGTACATCTACCAGATGGGCATGGCCCAGGGGCACTACGGCACCGCGAGCGCCATCGCCGTCATCCTGGTGTTCATCATGATGGGGATCTCGTACTACTACGTGCGCCAGACCGTCAAGGAGGAAGAGCTGTGAGCACCCTCAACCCGACCGTCGCGGGGACTGCCACGACGGCACCTCGGTCCTCGGGGAGCGGCCCGCGCAAGACCCGTGAGGGACAGCGCAAGAAGGTCTCGAACGTCGTCTACAGCGTGATCGCCGTGATCGTCTTCGCGGCCTCGGCGTTCCCGGTCTACTGGATGATCAACTCGTCCTTCCTGCCGACGAACATGATCCGCAGCACGGACCTGACGTTCTTCCCCGGCTCCTCGTTCACGATCGACAACTACAAGAACGCGATCTTCAACCAGGAGCGCGCGCCGTTCCTGCCCGCCCTGGGCAACTCGGTCTTGGTCACGTTCTTCGTGCTGATCGTGTCCATGGTCCTGGCGTTCCTGGCGTCGCTCGCCGTGACCCGGTTCAACTTCAAGGGCCGCAAGGCGTTCATCATCGCGATCCTCGCGGTCCAGATGATCCCGGGCGAGGCCATGATGATCTCGATCTTCCGGATCATCGACGGGTGGCAGCTCCTCAACTCGATCATCGGCCTGGGCATCGTCTACCTGTCGGGCGTCCTGCCCTTCACGATCTGGACGCTGCGCGGGTTCGTCGCCGGGGTCCCGGCCGAGCTCGAGGAGGCAGCCATGATCGACGGCTGCTCGCGCGCCAAGGCCTTCTGGCGGATCACGTTCCCGCTGCTGGCACCGGGCCTCGTGGCGACCGGCGTCTTCGCGTTCATCCAGGCCTGGAACGAGTTCGTGATGGCGCTGATCATCATGACCCGTCCGGAGTCCATGACGTTGCCGCTCTGGCTGCGCACGTTCCAGCAGGCCACGCAGGCCACCAACTGGGGCGGCCTGATGGCTGGCTCGGTGCTGATCGCGATCCCGGTCGTCATCTTCTTCCTCATCGTCCAGGGGCGGATGACCGGCGGTCTCGTCTCAGGTGCGGTGAAGGGCTGACGTGAGCGAGGTGAGCACGGCTGCCTCGTCGCTCGGCGAGGCAGCCGCACTGCCGGGCGGCCATTCGGTCGGGCTGGACGTCGGCGGGACCAAGGTCCTGGGCGTGCTGCTCGGACCGGACGGAGCGATCGAGGGGTCGGTCAAGCTGCCGACCGTCCGCGGCCCGCAGGGCGTGGTCTCGAGCGCGGCCCAGGCCGTCAGGTCCTTGACGGACGCGGCGGGCCTCGCGCCCGCCGCGCTCGCGGGCCTCGGCCTGGGCGTGCCCGGGCTGGTCGACCCGCAGAGCGGATCGGTGATGCACGCGGTGAACCTCGGGATCGAGGGCGAGCCGTTCGGGCTGGCCCGCGAGCTCTCGGCGCTCTTCGGCGGGATCCCGGTGGACGTGGACAACGACCTGAACGTCGCCGCGCTGGGTGCCTCGCACGCCATGGGCCCCGAAGGTCAGGACCTGGCGTTCCTCGCGCTGGGGACGGGGCTCGCGGCAGGCATCGTCCTGGGGGGTGAGCTCCGACGAGGCGTGAGCGGGGCTGCTGGTGAGATCGGACACATCCCGATCAATCCAGAGGGTCCCCTGTGCGCGTGCGGTCAGCGGGGCTGCGTCGAGACCTATGCTTCGGGGACCGCGCTCAGTGCGCGGTGGCCCTCGAGGTTCGGTCGCCCGGCCCCCGCGGAGCTCTTCGAGGCGGCAGCGGCCGGAGACTCGGAAGCGCTGAGGATCAGGGACGAGTTCGCCGCAGCGGTGGCGAGCGCGATCCGCATCCTCGAGCTGACGGTCGACGTCCGGCACGTCGTCCTCGGGGGAGGGGTCACCGGTCTCGGCCAGCCTCTCCTCGACGTGGTGCGCAGCGCGCTCGTCGCGCAGTCGAGCACGTCGCCGTTCTTGTCCTCCCTGGAGCTCGAGAAGCGTGTCTCTCTGGCTCCGAGTGATGTGCCCGTTGCCGCGGTGGGAGCAGCCATCGCCGGCCGTAGGAAGGTGTCCTGATGGAAGTTGTCATTGCCCCCGCCGATCAGCTCGCGGTGCTCGCCGCAGAAGCGATCGACAAGCTGGTCCGCGCGACCCCGACCGCGGTCGTCGGCCTGGCCACCGGCTCGAGCCCGCTGAAGGTCTACGACGAGCTGGTCCGGCGCCACACCGAGGAAGGTCTCTCGTTCGCGCAGGCCAGGGCCTTCATGCTCGACGAGTACGTCGGCATCGCGGAGGACCACCCGGAGCGCTATCGCAACGTCATCGAGAAGGAGATCGCCTCGCGCGTCGACTTCGCCCCCGGTGCGGTGCAGGGGCCCGACGGCAACGCCGAGGACCTGGTCGCCGCGTGCGCCGACTACGAGCGCAAGATCGTCGACGCCGGTGGCGTCGACCTGCAGATCCTCGGGATCGGCACCGACGGGCACATCGCGTTCAACGAGCCCGGCTCGTCGCTCGCCTCGCGGACGCGCATCAAGACGCTGACCGCACAGACCCGTGAGGACAACGCCCGCTTCTTCGGCGACGACCTCGCCCAGGTGCCTCAGCACTGCCTCACGCAGGGGCTGGCGACCATCATGTCTGCCAAGCACCTCGTGCTCCTCGCCTCGGGCAAGGGCAAGGCCGAGGCGGTCCACCAGCTCGTCGAGGGCCCCGTGTCGGCGATGTGGCCCGCGACGATCATGCAGATGCACCCGCACGCGACGGTCCTCGTGGACGACGCCGCGGCCTCGCGCCTGCAGCTCGGCGACTACTACCGCCAGACGTTCCTCTCGAAGCCGGAGTGGCAGGGGCTCTGACCCCAGCTCTCCGACGCCGCCCCTTCAGGGCGGGCCGCTGGACAACCCGCCGACCCTGGTCACGCCCCTGACCTGGGTCGGCGGGTCTCTTCTTCCCCGACGTAGACTCGAGACCATGATCGAACCCTTGACCATCCCCACCAGCGGACCCGGCGCAGGCAGCCCGTCCGGACCGGAACCGCTCGTTCCGGACAGTGACCCGAGCGGCGGGACGTCGACGAGCGTCCTCGAGCGCACGGAGACCACGGCCGAGGTCGAGCCGGGAGATCACGAGCGTTTTGCGCACTACGTGCGCAAGGAGAAGATCATGCAGTCGGCGTTGTCCGGCAAGCCCGTGATCGCACTGTGCGGCAAGGTCTGGGTCCCGGGTCGAGACCCCAAGAAGTTCCCGGTCTGCCCCACGTGCAAGGAGATCTACGACGGCCTTCGCGCCCCGCAGGACGGCGAGGGTGATTCCGGCAAGTGAGTGGACAGCCTCTCTCGAACTCGTCCGCTCGCCCGTCCTCGAACCTTCCCCCCTCAGCGCCCCTGGGGGCCTCGTCGGCCGCTGCCTCGCACCTGTCGCCCGCCTTCCCTCGTCGTGCTCCCTGGGGCACCGCCTCCAAGCTGCGCGCGTGGCAGGCGGAGGCGCTCGAGACCTACCGTGCGCGCGCGCCGCGTGACTTCCTCGCGGTCGCGACCCCCGGCGCGGGCAAGACGACGTTCGCGCTGCGCGTCGCGACCGAGCTCCTCGAGCAGGGGGTCGTCCGGCGCGTGACGGTCGTCGCGCCCACCGAGCACCTCAAGCACCAGTGGGCCGACGCGGCCGCGCGTGTCGGGATCCGCATCGACCCGAACTTCCGCAACAGCCAGGGCCGCCACGGCGCGGGCTACGACGGGGTCGCCCTGACGTACGCCCAGGTGGCCGCCAAGCCGGCGCTCCACACGGCGCGCACCGAGGCCGAGCGGACCCTCGTCATCCTGGACGAGGTCCATCACGGCGGCGACGCGCTGTCGTGGGGAGAGGCGGTCCGGGACGCCTTCGAGCCGGCCACCAGGCGCCTGGCGCTGACCGGAACGCCCTTCCGCTCGGACACCGCTGCGATCCCGTTCGTCACGTACGAGCGGGGGCCGGACGGGATCCGGCGTTCGTCGGCCGACTACACCTACGGCTACGGCGACGCGCTGCGCGACCACGTCGTGCGGCCCGTGATCTTCCTGTCCTACTCGGGGCAGATGCGGTGGCGGACCAAGTCGGGCGACGAGGTCAGCGCGCGTCTGGGCGAGGCGCTGACCAAGGACATGACGGGCCAGGCGTGGCGGACCGCGCTGGACCCGGAGGGTGAGTGGATCCCCTCGGTCCTGGCAGCGGCGGACAAGCGCCTGACCGAGGTCCGTCGGGCGATCCCCGACGCGGGCGGCCTGGTCATCGCGACCGACCAGACCGACGCCCGCGCCTACGCCGGGCACCTGGCGCGCATCACGGGGAAGTCGCCCACGGTCGTGCTGTCCGACGACGAGGGTGCGAGCGGGCGGATCGACGAGTTCTCCGACGGTGACGCCCGGTGGATGGTGGCGGTCCGCATGGTCTCCGAGGGCGTCGACGTGCCGCGGCTCGCGGTGGGCGTGTACGCGACGTCGACCGCGACGCCGTTGTTCTTCGCCCAGGCTGTGGGGCGGTTCGTGCGTGCTCGACGCCGCGGCGAGACGGCGTCGGTCTTCCTCCCCAGCGTGCCGCACCTCCTGGCGCTCGCCAACGGCCTCGAGCTCGAGCGGGACCACGCGCTCGACCGCCCGCTCACGGCCGAGGAGCAGGGGGACATGTACAACCCCGAGGACGCGCTCATGGCGGCGGCGAACCGGGAGGACAAGGCGTCCGACGACCTCGCGGACGGCATGCAGGGCTCGTTCCAGGCCCTCGAGGCGCAGGCCTCGTTCGACCGCGTGCTGTTCGACGGCGGAGAGTTCGGGACCGAGGCCGACGTCGGGTCGGACGAGGAGCAGGACTTCCTGGGGCTGCCCGGCCTGCTGGACGCGGACCAGGTCACGAGCCTGCTGCGTCAGCGCCAGGCCGACCAGATGACGGCTCGCTCCAAGAAGGCCAAGAGCTCGGAGGCCGAGCGCAGCGAGCTCGAGCACCGGCGCGCCGCCGAGCTGCGCAAGGAGCTGTCCCAGCTCGTCGGCGCCTGGGCGCGCCGGAGCGGGCAGCCGCACGGCACGGTCCACACCGAGCTGCGTCGGCGGTGCGGGGGGCCGGAGGTCCCGCTCGCGACGGTCGCCCAGCTCGACGCGCGCGTGGCGGTGCTCCGCGGCTGGTTCGTGGGCAAGAAGTAGCGACCGTCGTCGCGGGAGCACGTGCTCCGTGACCGCAGAGGGCCCGCATGCTCGGCGAGCGTGCGGGCCCTCCGGCATCGAGACGTCAGGTCGTGGTTGACCGTCCGGCCCGCAGAGAGAGAGCCCGTTCACCCGTCGGGAGCGACCGGGAGCCGGGGCACACCGGCAAGCCCGGAGCGCCGCCGCCGTCAGGACCTGACGCGCGCTCAGTCGAGCCGGCGGACGACGGTCGGCAGCGCAGGGTCGCCCGCGGACAGTCGCCGGGCGCCGCGGGGGAGCTCGGCTCGTGCCTCGGCATGGCGTCTCGCCGCGTTGTGCACCCCGTACGCGCCGATCCAGCGGGAGTCGACGGCGCCGTCCACGACGAGCGGGACGTGCAGGGGACGCAGGTCCTCGTCGTCGGCAGGTTCCCAAGCGGTCACGGCCTCGTCGGGTCCGGTGACGAGGACCTCGGCGACGGCTCGCCCGTCGTCGCCGAACTGGCGGGCGGCGGACTTGCGCCCGCCCGTGCTGGTCTTGGCGGTCGACGCCTTGGCGACGGGCTGCAGGATCCCGTCGGCGTCGGCGCGCGACACGAGCTTGTAGACCATGCCGCAGGTCGGGGCGCCCGAGCCCGTCACGAGCGAGGTGCCCACGCCGTAGGCGTCGACGGGCGCCGCCGCGAGCGCCGCGATCGCGTACTCGTCGAGGTCGGAGGTCACGGTGATCCGGGTGTCCCGGGCGCCCAGGCCGTCGAGCTGCTTGCGGACCTCGACCGCCTGGATGCCGAGGTCACCGGAGTCGAGTCGTACGGCCCCGAGCCCGGTCCCGGCCGCCGCGATCGCGTTCTTGACGCCCTGGCGGACGTCGTAGGTGTCGACGAGGAGGGTGGTGCCCGTCCCCAGGGAGGCGACCTGGGCCGCGAAGGCCGAGGGCTCGTCGTCGTGCAGGAGCGTGAACGCGTGCGCGGCGGTGCCGATCGTCTCGATCCCGTACCGGCGCCCGGCCTCGAGGTTGGACGTGCCCGCGAACCCCGCGACGGCCGCGGCGCGGGCCGCCGCGACGGCGGCGTGCTCGTTCGCGCGACGCGAGCCCATCTCGAGGCACGGGCGTTCGACGGCGGCGCTCGTCATGCGCGAGGCGGCCGAGGCGACCGCGGAGTCGTAGTTGAGGATCGAGAGCACGAGCGTCTCGAGCAGCACGGCCTCAGCGAACGTGCCCTCGACGACCATGACGGGGGACTGCGGGAAGAACACGTCGCCCTCCGCATACCCCGTGATCGAGCCCGTGAACCGGTAGCCGGCGAGGTAGTCGAGGGTGCGGTCGTCGACCACGTCCGCCTGGCGGAGCCAGTCGAGCTCGAGGTCGGTGAACCGGAACGTCGCGAGCGACTCGAGGACGCGGCCGGTCCCGGCGAGCACGCCGTAGCGGCGGCCCGCGGGCAGGCGTCGCGTGAAGACCTCGAAGAGGCAGTGCCGCTCGGCGGTGCCGTCGGCGAGCGCGGCCTGGAGCATGGTGAGCTCGTAGCGGTCGGTCAGCAGCGAGGACTGGGCGGAGGGTGCGAACGGGGCATGGTGAGCGGCCGGGGCGCCGGTGCCCGGGCGGTCTGCGGGACTCATGTGCCCAACCTAGGGCAGAAGCGGCCCGAGGGGCGTGCGCGCCTGCTCCCACGGACGCGCGCCCGGTCCACAGCGTCGCCGTGCACCCCGCGTTCAGCCCTCCCACCTGCGCATGGACGGCGCGCGGTGCGAGGTGGGGTACCGCATAGAGTGGGGTCGTGACTGGAACGGCGACAGCGGGGCCTCGCCTCGACGAGGAGATCGACACGCGGGAGGGGCTCTCCCTCGCCGACACCTGGGTGACCCTCGTGTGGAACGACCCGGTGAATCTCATGAGCTACGTCAGCTACGTGTTCGAGAGCTACTTCGGTTACAGCCAGCAGAAGGCCAAGACGCTCATGCTCCAGGTGCACCACGAGGGTCGGGCGGTGGTCTCGTCCGGCGGGCGGGAGAAGGTCGAGGTGGACGTGCAGGCGATGCACGAGTTCGGGCTGTGGGCCACGATGCAGCGGAGCGGGGAGTAGTGCGCCCGTTCCGTCGGGCACGCCGCGGCTACGTCGCGGAGCTGAGCGCCGCCGAGCGGCTTGTCCTCGCGCACGTCGTGGGTGACGTCGTCGAGCTGTTGCAGGAGCAGGCGGGCCCCGGGAGCGAGGAGGCCGCGCCGCCGTCGGAGGCGGCGACCATCGAGGGCGTCGCGCCGCTCACCGCGCCCCCCGAGGAGGTGCGCGCGCCCACGGATCCCGCGGTCCGCCGTCTGCTCCCTGACGCGGCGCCCGAGGACGCGGGGGTCTCGGCCGAGTTCCGGCGGTTCACCCAGGGCGACCTGGCCGCCGAGAAGTCGCAGCGGCTGCTGCTGCTCGCGGACCTCCTGCTCGCGGGAGACCCGCAGGACGCGGAGGTGCTCACGCCCCTGGTCGTCCGGCCCGACGACGCACGTCGCGTCGCGGGGGCCCTCACCGACGTCCGGGTCGTCCTGGCGGAGCGCCTCGACCTGCGCACCGACGACCAGGTGGAGGACCTGCACGACGAGGTCCTCGCGCGCGAGGCCGCCGACGTCGAGGAGGACGAGGGCGCTCCTGACGCCGCCCGGCGGTTCCTCGCGAGCGTGTTCCTCATGTCCGGCTGGCTCCAGGAGTCGCTGGTGGACCTGATGCTGGCCGAGGTCCGCCGCTCGCCCCGCTGAGCCGAACGCGCCATGTAGCACGCTTGTAAGTCACTCGCCACATTTCTGTCAAGATGCGCAGAGGGTGAAGTGGTGCCAGGATTGTCCTTGTTGAACCGGGACGTCCGCGTCCCGGCCGAGAGAAAGAGGGACAACATGCCTACGTGGCTCATCATCCTGCTCGTCGGAGTCGTGCTGCTCGTGTTCGGCGTGGCCGTCGAAGCAGCGAAGTTCCTGATCTGGCTCGGCATCATCGTGCTCGTCGTCAGCCTCGTCGTGGGGCTGGTCGGACGGGGCAAGGCGAAGGTCTAGGCATCCCGGGCCGCCGTCCTGACAGGCGGGCCCGGGGCCAGGACCGGAGGGCGTCGCACGCACGTGCGGCGCCCTTCGTCGTGCCTCGTGGTCGCCTGTGTTCGGTGACACAGAGGGCGCCGGGGCGCCGGGACCACCGAACCGGCGTGGGCGGCACTAGGCTCGACCCCGTGAACGACGCACCCATCGGCATCTTCGACTCGGGAGTCGGGGGACTCACCGTCGCCCGCTCGATCCTCGACCAGCTGCCGAACGAGTCGCTGCTGTACATCGGGGACACCGCGAACAGCCCGTACGGGCCCAAGCCGCTCGCCGCGGTGCGCGCCATGGCGCTCTCGATCATGGACCAGCTGGTCGACGAGGGCGTCAAGATGCTCGTCATCGCGTGCAACACGGCGTCGTCCGCGGTGCTGCGCGACGCCCGCGAGCGCTACACCGCGCGCTACGGGATGCCCGTCATCGAGGTCATCCTGCCGGCGGCACGCCGCGCGGTCGCAGCGACCCGCACGGGGAACATCGGCGTGATCGGGACGCGGGGGACCATCGAGTCGCGCGCCTACGACGACGCGTTCGCCGTGGCCCCGGGCCTGCGGCTCACGTCCCAGGCGTGCCCGGAGTTCGTCCGCCTCGTCGAGGCCGGGGTGACCTCGGGCCCCGAGGTCCTGGAGATCGCGCACGAGTACCTCGCCCCGGTCCGCGCTGCCGGGGTCGACACCCTGGTGCTGGGCTGCACGCACTACCCGCTGCTCGCGGGCGCCATCTCGTACGTCATGGGCGACGAGGTCACGCTGGTCTCGAGCGCCGAGGAGACCGCGAAGGACGTCTACCGCACGCTCGTCGCGCACGGCCTGGAGCGTTCGCGCGAGGCGGGCGCCCCGCGCCACCGCTTCCGTGCGACGGGCAGCGCCGAGCCGTTCGACCAGCTCGCGCGTCGCTTCCTCGGGCCTGAGGTCTCGCTGGTGGAGGCCGTCTGATGCGGCTGGTCGTCGTCGGCTGCTCCGGCTCGTTCGCCGGCCCCGACTCTCCCGCGTCCTCGTACCTGGTCCAGGTGCCCGGCACCGACTCACCGGACGGGCGGGAGTGGAACCTCCTGCTCGACATGGGCAACGGTGCGCTCGGCGCGCTCCAGGGCATCCTCGACCCGCGCCGGCTCGACGCGATCGGCCTGTCCCACCTGCACCCCGACCACTTCGTCGACGTGTGCGGTCTGTACGTGTACCTCAAGTACCACCCGGACCGGCTCGCCGCGGCGGCGGGTACGGCCGCGGTGGCGCAGGCGGCGACCGACGGGTCCGTCGTGCAGGACGCCGCGGCCACCCTGCCGGTCTGGGGTCCCTCGAACACGGCCGAGAGGATCGGGGCGACCTACGGTCTGGAGGCGGGGGAGTCGCTCGGGTCCCAGTTCGACTTCCGGGCGTGGGTCCCCGGGCAGGTGGTCACGGTCGGTCCGCTCGAGATCGAGCCGTTCCGCGTCTATCACCCGGTCGAGGCCTACGGCGTGCGGGTGACCGGGCCCTCGAGCCTGGTCCCCGGAGAGCGGGTCACGCTCGCGTACACGGGGGACACGGACTTCTGCGACGGCGTGGTCGAGCTGGCCCGGGACGCCGACCTGCTCCTGGCGGAGGCCGCCTTCCACGAGGGGCGCGACGACGCGGTCGACCGCGGCATCCACCTCACGGGCAGGCGGGCGGGCGAGGTCGCCACGGCGGCGGGCGCCAAGCGCCTGGTCCTCACGCACCTGCCCGCGTGGAACGACAAGCAGGCCGCCCGCGACGAGGCCACCGCGGTCTACGACGGTCCGGTGGACCTGGCCGCGACGGGCCGGGTCTTCACGCTCTGAGCCCGGATAGGCTGGCTCCATGACTTCAGCCTCCACCTCCCAGACCGTCCGCGCGGACGGCCGCGCGCCCGACGAGCTCCGCCCCGTCACGATCACCCGGAACTGGCTCGACGCCGCGGAGGGCAGCGTGCTCGTCGAGTTCGGCCGCACGCGGGTGCTGTGCGCGGCCTCGTTCACCGAGGGCGTGCCGCGCTGGCGCAAGGGCTCGGGCCAGGGCTGGGTCACGGCCGAGTACTCGATGCTCCCGCGCGCGACCAGCACCCGCAGCGACCGCGAGTCGGTCAAGGGCCGCATCGGCGGGCGCACGCACGAGATCTCGCGCCTCATCGGCCGTTCGCTGCGCGCCGTGATCGACGTCTCGGCGCTCGGCGAGAACACGATCGTGCTCGACTGCGACGTCCTGCAGGCCGACGGCGGCACGCGCACCGCGGCGATCACGGGCGCGTACGTCGCGCTCGCCGACGCCGTGACCTGGGGCAAGAAGCACGGCGCGATCAAGGGCGGCAAGAAGGTCCTCACGGACTCGGTGTCGGCCGTGAGCGTCGGCATCATCGACGGCACGCCCATGCTGGACCTGCCCTACGTCGAGGACGTGCGCGCGGACACCGACATGAACGTGGTGGTCACGGGCTCGGGCGACTTCGTCGAGGTGCAGGGCACGGCCGAGCACGCGCCGTTCAACCGCACCGAGCTCGACGTCCTGCTGGACCTCGCGCTCCACGGGACGTCCGAGCTCGCGATCATCCAGCAGCTCGCGCTCGACGAGGCGTCGCGGTGAGCGCTGCGTCCGGCGTGAGCGTCCCGGCCGGCGCACGGCTCGTGCTCGCGACCCACAACGTGGGCAAGCTCGCCGAGCTGCGGGCCATCCTCGCGGCCCAGCCGGGCCTCGACCTGCCGCCCGAGGCCGTGGTCTCGGCGCGTGAGGTCGGTGCGCCCGAGCCCGTCGAGGACGGCGTGACGTTCGCGGAGAACGCGCTCATCAAGGCGCGCGCTCTCGCTGCGGCGACCGGCCTGCCCGCCGTGGCCGACGACTCGGGGCTCGCGGTCGACGTCCTGGGCGGTGCGCCGGGGATCTTCTCGGCGCGCTGGTCCGGTCGCCACGGCGACGACCAGGCGAACCTCGACCTTCTCCTCGCCCAGCTGGGCGACGTTCCCGCCGGGCACCGGGCAGCGGGCTTCGTGTGCGCAGCCGCGCTCGTGACGCCCGACGGGGGCGAGTGGGTGCGCACGGGCGAGATGCGCGGCACGCTCCTGACCGCCCCGCGCGGCGAGGGCGGGTTCGGGTACGACCCGATCCTCCTGCCCGACGGCGAGACCCGCTCTGCCGCCGAGCTGTCGGCCGCGGAGAAGAACGCGATCAGCCACCGGGGCAAGGCGTTCCGCGCTCTCGCGCCCCAGGTCGTCGCGGTGCTCACCGGGACGACGGTCGACGAGGTCCAGGTCCAGCCGCTCGCCTGAGCGGTGTCCGGCCGTGGCCCGCCTGATCGCAGGCGGGGGCCCGGTGCCAGGCCACCAGACGTGTCGGCCGAGAACGTCCGAGCGAGCGTGACCCCACCCGGG